>CAYLOO010000025.1:0-31111 GCA_964385355.1 uncultured Anaerolineaceae bacterium | reverse complement strand
GGCCGGCTTTGTTTTCGATTGCCGGAGGTGACCTCTGTTTTCCTCTTCCCTTTCCACAGCGTTGATCGGTCAGCCATAAAACACTTCATCCAAATACTGATTTAGCGCTCTTCTACTTAGCGCATTCAGCGATGGTGCGAGAACCATCCCCACGCGATCATCCTTTAGAGCCTAGCTGCGATTATAAGGTCAAGTATCGAAATGAAACCCTAACGGAGGATAATCGAAGGCTAAAAGCAGTCAGCCCGTGGGCATCGAAGCAGTTTCAACTGTATGCCCATTCCCGTTTGTCGTTTCGAGGGCATCCTCTGACTACTCTCCCTACTCCCTTCAGCTGGGGACTTCGTAGGGCAGACTCGGAGGACACCCCTTGCAGGTGTTCGCTATGGCATGCTTGAGTCTGATTCTTACCCATTACATGTCATTTCGAGAGAGCTGTGGAACGGCGACAGAGAAATCCCTGGGGTGTTGCTCATTAGGATTCCATCTCTGGAACTGAATAGATTCCTATCCTTAGATCCTTGATCTATCAATCGTGTCATTTCAGGGATTTCTCGTCACTTCGGGCGCTTCGCCTCCGACAGAACCGGGGACTTCGCTCTCTCCGCTCCTCGAAATGACATACATCTGACCGACTCTTCTTAATATATTATGTCATCTCGAAACGAAAATAATCTGCCATCAAACGACTTACCTTGTCTGCTGACAGACTGACAACACTTCAATGGTCTGGAAATTGGGATTAATTCGTGCTTGGAGGGGTCAACGACACATATTGGCCGATGACCTCCCGCATCTCGTCAATCGTGAACGGTTTTGCCAGGAAACCATTTGCGCCGGCGGTGATGGCCGCTTTCCGGTCGTCCTCTTGCGCCTTCGCGCTCACCACATGGATCGGAAGTTTTTCATTTTCTGAATGCTCGCGAATCCAGCGCAGGAGCGAGAGGCCGTCCACCTCCGCCATCATCACATCCAGGAGGATCAGGTCAGGAGTGACCTGCTGGAAGAGGTTAAGCGCATCCATCGCATTGTGGGCGAGGAGGACTTCGACGCCGTTAACTTCAAGCGCCTCTTTAATAACCTTTGCGTATGGTTTTTCGTCATCGATAAGTAGGATTACAGGTTTCGACATGGCACTCCTAATGCGGAATCAAAATGATTGCCCTCGTAAGGGATAACGTAATTGTGACCGACCCGTTACGTGCAAGCGATGGGTATTCCTTCCTAATCAACCGATGCCCGAAGTGAGCCGATTCAGAAACAGCCCATAGTTAAACTGGCCGGATTGGCAGATAAATATTGTGATAATCAGACCAAACTTAAATTGGATCTCGTTTATTCACCTCAGGGACTGGCTAGTTCCTCGATGATGGCCTCAAGGAGCGCAACGCCCTCCGGATTGCCAGGCAATGTGCTGGGTGTAATTGCCGCGGGGATGATGAACTCATTCAAGAGCGTCTGGGGAACGTAGAAGTCATTGTCATCCAAACTGGATGTGAATACTACGACCATTTCCTTATCAGGTATCACGAAAATAAATTGTCCCCCATACCCGAGCGCTAGATACATGCCGGAATCGTCGACCCACCATTGGTATCCGTAGCCATCCTCGAGTGTTGCCGAGATGAACTGACTCGTTGAAGAATTCACCCACGCGGAGGGGACGATCTGCTCTCCGTCCCAGCGGCCTTCGTTCAAGTAGAGAACTCCAATTTTCGCCATATCTTGCGGGTGCATTCTCAGCTCGCTGTACCCAACAGATATCCCCTGGGGGCTAGATGACCAGTCAAAATCAGAAATACCCAGAGGACCAAAAACGTGCTCCTCTGCATACTCGTTAGCGCTCAACCCGGTCGTTTCCTGGATGATCCCCGAAAGGAGAAACGAAGCACCGTTACAATATTCGAATCGTTCCCCTGGCTCGCCCTCCATAGGTAAATCAAGCACAAACTGAACCCAATCCTCGCTTTCTCTCATCTGATTGAGGCCGCTCCAGCGATAAAGGTAAGAATCCTGGCATTGAAAACCAGTGGTCATCGTCAGCAAATGCTCTAAGGTCATCGCCTCCTTATTTACATCGCGATTAGCAATCGTCCGTTGTGGAAAAAAACTCAGGACGGGTTGTTGCAGCCCCTCGATGTAACCTTGATCGATGGCGATCCCAACCAGAGCCGAAACGACGCTCTTCGTGCAGGAATAAATATTGTGTTTTGAAATCGAGTTGAAAGGATGGATCCTGGCATCCGCTACCATGTAGCCGTTGCGAACGATGGTCACACTGTCGATCTTGTAATTCTCGTCCAAGATCTCCCCCAACATCTCGGCCAATAAGCCTGAGTCCATCCCTTGTTCTTCGGGGGTGGAGGATCGCCAGCCTGCAGTGGGCCAATATGTAGCGTCAACATGTGTTGCCACCGGCGCCTGAGTCAAAGCTCCACGAGCGCAACCCGCAACAATTACAACCACAATCCCCAGCAGTAAACACCGCCTGGTTCTGCCCAAATTCATCGCGCTCTGTCCCTGCAAACTGCCCATTTCACGTAAATAACCACTCGATTAGCGATCGCGAACCCTTGCGCTTTGAGCACCTTACTTCAATAGCACCAACTATTCTATGTACCCCCTGCATGATCAGATAGTTCATGGTTTCCCTGGGAGATGGGTGGTTTCTGCACTGACTCTAAAACCGCTGCTTGTTTGATTTTCTCCATCCAATCAGCAGCTCACCCCGCGGATCGACACCGGAACCCTATGCAAATACCTTACTTTCATCCAGGGCATCTATGTTTTCTAATACTTTTTTGCCAGTCCATTTATGGCATACTTTTAGATTTGAGGAGGTGATATTCTAAACAATTTCGATGATAAGTCGTTTGAGGGCAGTTCATAAGAACAGCTCTCTGGCTCAGCGATTTGAGCTTCCCGGCGAGAAATTATAAGATTATTCCCACAATATCCATTGAGAGATCCCTAGGTCATCCTTGGAAGAGGTTCAATGTCAACAGAAACGATCACACACGATGTCATCATTGTCGGAGCCGGCTTAGCAGGCTCCTGGGCAGCCATGACCGCAAGCAAGGAGGGCGTAAAGGATATCGGCGTCCTTTCCAAGATCCATCCCTTGCGTTCCCACAGCGGCGCGGCCCAAGGCGGCATTGCCGCGGCGATCAACAATATACGACCAGTCGCCGAAACCGGACCTCGCGGTCCGTTAGAGCAGATACCCGCTGGAGATCCCACCGTCGACAGCCTTGAGTTGCATGTATTCGACACCATCAAGGGCTCGGATTGGTTGGGCGACCAAGATGCGATCGAGATACTGGCGTCAGACGCAATCGACATCGTATATGAATACGAGCATATGGGTTGTGTTTTCAGCCGCACACCGGATGGCCGCATCGCCCAGCGTCGCTTCGGCGGCCATAGCGTTCCCCGCGCCTGTTACGCTGCCGACTGGACCGGCCACATGCTGCTGCAAACAATCCATGAACAAGCCCTGCGTCACGGCGTTCACTTTTACAGCGAATGGTATGTGCTGGATCTAATCATCGAAGACAACATCTGCAGAGGTGTTGTGGCGATGGATGTGCTGACCGGAGAAATCCATACCTTACGTGCGAAAGCAGTCATGTTTGGCACGGGCGGTTATGGGCGAGCGTATAAAGTTACAACTAACGCGCACGCCAACACCGGGGACGGCGTGGCGATGGCCTACAACGCAGGTGTGCCGCTGATGGACATGGAATTTGTACAGTTCCACCCAACAGGCCTCTACCGACTTGGCATTCTGATGACCGAGGCTTGCCGAGGAGAGGGAGGCTACCTGACCAATAATACGGGTGAGCGCTTCATGGAACACTACGCTCCCGATAAGATGGAATTAGCCCCACGCGACCTCGTATCTCGCTCTGAACAGATCGAGATCAATGAGGGGCGAGGGATCGGCCAAGATGGGCAGGGGATAAACCTGGACATGACCCATCTGGGACGCAAGAAGATCGAAGAACGCCTCCCACAAGTACAGAAAATTGCCCTCAACTTCACGGGGGTGGACATCATCGAAAACCCCGTGCCCATTCAACCGACAGCGCACTATAGCATGGGCGGCATCCCCACCGATGCTCATGGCCAGGCTATCGCCGATGCCGAGGGGAACCCGGTTGTCGGCTTTTACGCCGCTGGTGAGTGTGCCTGTGTTAGCGTGCATGGCGCCAATCGCCTGGGTACGAACAGTTTGCTTGAAGCATCGGTCTTCGGCCGCCGATCCGGTTATGCCATCGCCGAATTCATCAAGGGCGGCGCAGAGCTTCATCCGCTTCCCAGTAATGCCGGAATGCGAAGCGGTCACCGTATCGAGCGCTTACTGGACGATAGCATCGGAGATAAGCGGGAGTCGACAGCCGAAATCGGTCGAAAATTAAAGAAGATGATGACCAACGACTGCGGCATCTTTCGTGATGCCAACGGTTTACAGAGCGTTTTAAATGAAGTGAAACAACTACAAGGGCGTTTCCAAAACGCGCGTGTGATGGACAGGAGCCAACGCTTCAACACAGATATGCAGAACGCCTTGGAAACTGAAAATCTACTCACTTTCAGCGAGGTGATCATCTCCGGCGCGCTGGCCCGTACCGAGAGCCGGGGGGCACATTCCCGCACTGATTTTCCTAAGCGGGACGACGATAACTGGCTCAAGCATACGATTGCACATAAAAACGGCGATGAGTTACCGATCTTGAGCCACAAGGACGTAAACATCAATTGGGATAAGAATCCGCCTCAAGAACGCAAGTATTAGCCAATTGGATCGTTAGGAGCGCTCATCATCATGTCAGGCAATGGACACACCAAAACAGCAACTTTACGTATTGAACGCTTTAACCCCGACGTTGACGAGAAACCCGCATTTGAAGAGCTGCAGGTGGAACTGATACCCGGAAAGACCATCCTGGATGCCTTGCTCGAGATCAAAGAAGAGCAGGATGGCAGCCTCACCTTTCGGCGTTCTTGCCGCCATGGGATCTGCGGCAGCTGCACGATGAACATCAACGGCACGAACATGTTGGCCTGCGAATCAACGCTCACAGATCATGTAGATGAGGATGGGTTGGTGACGATCCGGCCTCTATCCTATGTGCCTGTCATCAAGGACCTGGTCACTGATCGCAGTAGCTTTTGGGAGCAATACCAACGAATTAAACCGTGGTTAATCCCCCCGGATGACGTACCAGAGAAGGAAATCCGCATCAGCCCGGAGGAAGTCAGCTCGCTGAACAACGCGGAAAGATGCATCAATTGCGGTGCATGCTACTCGGCATGCCCGGTGATCAGCATCGACAAGGGCTTTGTCGGACCCCATGCCATGCTGAAGGCGTTTTTACGGGTATCGGACTCGCGCGACAGCGACCACGATGTGCACATGACCGACATCGAAACTCTCTGGGACTGCACAACCTGCTACATGTGTGTTGAGCAATGCCCCAAGGAATTAGGGCCAGGTCAAGTTGCCAGCACTCTGCGCAGTCTGCTCGTTGAGGAGGGCAAAGTCCCGCGGACTCTCGGTGTTGCCTTGACCAGCACGTTCCGTAATAAGAACCCTTTCGAGATGGCGCATGCTGACCGCCTTGCATGGGCGGATGGCTTACCTCTTCAAGACGGATTGGCAGAGCCGGTCGATGCGCTTTATTTTGTGTGCTGCTTAGCCTGCTATGACCCGCGAGCACAGAAGATCGCCCAGGCGATGGTTACCTCGATGGACGCGGCCGGGGTCAACCTCGGCACGCTGGGTAGTGAGGAGGTTTGCTGCGGAAGCGAGATGCAGCGCATCGGAGAGATGGGTTTGTTTGAGATGATGGTCGAGGAATTGACGGAGTCGTTAAATAAGCCCCAAACCCAGCAGATTGTTACGGCCTCGCCGCATTGCTTTAATGTTTTCAGTAATCACTATCCCGACCTCAATCTCAATGCAGAACATTACACACAGTATGTTGCCCGTTTGATCGCAGATGGGCAAATTGAGTTCAAAGGCGAGGTTAACAAGCGCGTCACCTATCACGATCCCTGCTACCTGGGCATCCAAAACAATATCTTCGATGAACCGCGCTCCATCCTTCAAAGCATTCCCGGCATCGAGTTGGTTGAGATGGAACGTAGCCGAAAGAAAAGCCTGTGTTGCGGCGGGGGTGGTGGTCGGATGTGGTTTGAAGGGCATGCCTCCGGAGCTCACTTATCCCATGAACGGGTACGGGAGGCAGTCAGCACAGGTGCGCAGATACTTGCCACAGCCTGCCCTTTCTGCCTTAACATGCTCGATGATGCCGTGAAAACGCTTGCTCTGGACGATCAAATCGAAGTTAAAGACATCATGGAGTTGGTTGTCGAGGCAAGCTGACTTTATCTTCACAACAAAAGGGTCGTATCAGGGACTGTCCAAAGCTACTTCCCTGACAGCCCCTTCAAATTAAATCGTAGGGGCTGACCTTTTAGCTCAGCCCCTTTTACTTTTCTACGTTTAATCCATAGCTTCCTTGGCCTAAGGACAGCGCATTTGCCAGGGGATAGATTCCCTTTTTAGGGGGCAAGATCCCCGATGACGATCACCTGGCCCGCACCTCCTGGGATGTAATCCTCGCCGTAGGCTTCGGCAATTTGAGCAATCTGCTGTTCTCCAGTGCAGTGAGTCGGCGTAACCTGCCTAACACCCATGCTGCGGAAATCGGCGATGATCGTATCGATTTGACCTGTGTTGTAATTGCCGAGATGGAAACCTCCGACAACGAGGGCAATCTCGCCATCAACGATCTCGCGCGCGCGCTGCACCATCCTTACGACCCCCGGATGCGCGCAACCTGTGATGACGACGATACCTTCGGGGGTTCTCACCACCAGCCCCTGCTCCGGCACAGACCCACTGATCTCGCCCGTGGATAACATCCCGGGGACGATTTCCACAGGATCCGAGACCTCGATGAGCGTGTACTGTTCCCGCTGCGCCTGAGTGACCTTGCTGGTCATAGCAGCGGGGATGTAAATCTTAGGATGAATTCCGGTCGCGAGCAGATCCTGCAATCCGCCCGTATGATCCCCATGCTCATGGGAGAGCACAATGGCTTCAATCGACTCGGGGGCGACTCCCAAGACTTCCATATTGCCCAACAAGGACGGTCCGTCCAACCCCGTGTCGAAGAGCACTGTATGGCTCCCGTATTCGACCAACACCGAGAAACCCCACTCGACCTTCAAACGGGGGTCTTCGGTCGTGTTATCGTAAAGGATCGTCAAGCGCACGCTGGCGCCGGGGATATCCGTCGGTTGGGGTGTTCGTGTGGGTTCAGCTTTCGTGGGTGGTGGCGATGCGGTCGGCGATGGCTCAGAGATAGCACATGCGCTGGATAAAAGCAGGACAAAAGTCAAGCTGACCTTTATAGGGCTTAGAGACTTCATGTTTTTAACATCCCTTCTAATTGAGCGAGCTTGGAGAAATTCCATTCGGAATGGCTGTAAATCGGGCTACACCACCCTTCCCTCTACTGCCACTACTCTCCAGGGTACCCAAGAGGTTCAACGAGAATTCTGGCGCACTTTAACAAATGCCGACCTGCTCTAGAAAAACTTCAGGTCGGCAGTAATACTTTTACTGATATTTTCCAATCTTGCAGAAAACCAGGCAAGGTTGAGATGTGTGACTACCCGAGCGTTAGAACTCCTACTCTGTCTTTCGCCCCAGATACATTTTATATCCGTAGTAACACACGATACATAACAGCGCAACAATTCCCCAGATCGGCAATCCCGCACGTAAAGCCATGAACCAATTCCGATTGGTAAACATGCCGATGTATATCGTGATCGCTGCCCAAACAATGATAAATGTCCCGAACAGCCAGAAACGCATTAGGTTAAGCAGCTTGGTATTTTCCTCGGGCATCTCAATTCTCCTTTTTTAATTATCCATCGCTGTCTGCTGAGGCATGACAGATCAACATCTCCGGCCCAACACTTCGGAGTACGTCATGACTCCAACCTTATAGATGCAAGTTTAATGCCTTTTTGTGGAAAATTCAAAAGGAAACATAAAAGGTACGCTCCCCGTTATCTAACGACCTATCAGGTGGTCTGCGAAATGCTTACTCGAAAAGTCAGTGTCGCTCTATCTCACTTCACGATGCCCTGTCGCCCCTTTATCGAAACCCACGCGAAAGCTCATCGAGCTGGGCCATCTCCTCATTTGTTATTTTAAAATTCATCACCCTCGCGTTTTCCTCTGCCTGCATAACCTTCGAAGCTCCAGGAATGGCAACGACTGCCTCTCCCTGAAAATGGATCAGCCAGTTTAACGCGATCTGAGCCGGTGTGGCATCGTGCTTGATGGCAACTTCTTCTAAAGCCTGGATTAGTGGACGACTTCGCTCGATTTCGCGTCGCAATCGCATCCTCCGGCCAAAAGGTGTCTGGTTGAGGATTACTGGATCCTTATGGAACTTGCCCGTTAACAAGCCTGACGCAAGCGGCGACCAGGCAGTGATGGTAATCCCCAATTCCTTTGCAGCAGCCATCACACCATTGGTTTCGATCTTCCGATGGAGTAAGCTGTACTGCACCTGGTTTGCCGCCAACGGTAGTCCGCGTTTTTGCAGTGCCGTATGGGCGCGCCGCATTTGCTCAGCGTTGAAGTTACTCACACCCACCGACCTGATCTTTCCCCCTTCTACCAAATCAGCCATGGCATCCATCTCGGCCTCTGGAGAGGAAAACCCCCAAGGTTGATGGATCATATAGAGATCGATGGAATATCCATCCAGAAAGCGTATTCGGTCATGGATAGTGCGGGGGATATTACGCGCTGTCCTGAACATCGGAAACCACTTGGTCGCGACGATGACTTCATCATCCTTTTTCTCAGCAGCTCGCAAAGCGTTAGCCAGTCCCTGCTCTGAGCGGCCGCGACCGTAGACCTCCGCGGTATCAAACCAGTTGATGCCGCCATCTAAAGCAGTTCGTATGATCGCATCCATATTCTCCTGGGAGATTTCGGGGAACATCATCCCGAATATACCTGCACCGCCAGCGAATTGCATCACGCCCAATCCGACGGGTGTGATTTCGATGTCCGTCTGCCCGAGGCGTCGCTTTATTCTAGGTTCACTTAACGTCATACCCTTTCTCCACGATTAAGATTCTGCATCGTCGATCTATATGAGCTTCCGATATTCTGATCAGGAATTATTGTGCTTAATTGGAACCGGCAGTAAGAAAACCACAGGAACCCCGAGCATCATGATGATCGCGCTGTACATAAAGCCCTGCCGTAGGCCGACCAAATCTCCCACCCTGCCCAAAATGACAACTACAACAGCGCGGATGAGAAACGACATGGCCATGTAAACACCATTCGCCAGGGCGCGATTCTCCAGATAGCTCTCCTGCACCCACGCCATGATTACCGGCGTCGGGGATAGTGCAAAAAAGCCGAGTGCAGGCAGCAATAGCACCTGTATCCATCCACCCGTACGCAGGAACATGAGGGCGAGGATGGGTGTAGCGACCATCGAGATGAGTAGGATCACCTTGCGCCCCACCTTATCGCTGATAGACCCGCCGATCATCGCGCCCACAACAGCGGCCGCCTCCAAAACTGTCAGCGCCGCTCCCGCTAGCCAGAGTCCCACACCTTCGTCAACGAGAAAGATAGGCAGGTACGTAGTGAGTGAGGTGCTCATGAAAGAACGGGCGGCAAGAACTCCCGAAAGAGGCAGCATCATCGGTCCCATGGCTCGCAGTGCAGCCCGCCAAGGGAGAGCATCTGCTGTACCTGGATCTCGTCCAGGGATCGCCCTCAGTCGAAGATAAAGAATTCCCGAGACGACCCATCCGCCGATCATCAGCCAGGTCAATCCGCCCAGCGATAAATATCCAACGGCGGTGACCAATAGAATGGGGCCCACGGTTCGCCCTAACTCTCCTCCCACCATCCAGAAACCCATCGCCCGGCCTAAACTCGATCCGGAGACCCTACCCGCCATCACGGGACCTACGGCGTGCAATCCTGCAGAGCTGAGACCAGCTATGATCAAGAAAATCGCCAAAACCAGATAACTCGGCGCAACTCCCAGCAAACTCATCATTGTGCCTGATATTGCTGGTGCCAGGATCACAAAATAGCGCATTGGGAACCTGTCGGCCAGATGGCCGATAAAAGGTTGCAGTATGGAAGGGCCCTGTATAAAGACTGAAAGCAAACCGGCTTCAGTTTTTAATAGGGAGAATTTTTCTATCAAGACCGGCAGTAGGGGAGCCAAGAACGCAGTGTAGGTATCGTGGACGGCATGACCTGCCGCAAGTGTGACTACAGGGCCGGTCTGAAAGGGTTCTATCTTTGACCCATTTTTCGTAAGATCGGCATCACTTGCCTTGTCCATCATTTGGTTTGTTCCAGTCATGGAGTCTCCCTTGCACGAAAGAGAATTTTACCATTGTGCCAGGCTAGACATAAGAAGATCGTAAGCCTCGGATCATGAGGACTATCCGAGACTAGAAAGAGAACATTAGTGTTTCCGCAGGGTGCAATCGGAGATATTCTGTCGTATTACGGTGTGGGTGTTGGGTGAGAAGGCCAGGCGATTGCCACCCACTCTGAGTAGCCATGTTTCTCTGCAGTATAGATCCTCGCGCTCGATGGCTCAATACACCCTGGTTCGTCTATAAGGATGGCGGGGGGTGTCCAGAACTGAAGCGGCGTGAAACGCAGCTGGCCATCCTTGCAGAGCCAGCCCTCGATCAGATATCCACGGTTATCGTCTAAGCTCATGGAAATCAGATCCCAATTGACCATGACCTCGTTGCCGAGACGGCTGGCTCGCACGTTGCGAGGCGCCCAGTAGAACTCCGTATAAGGAAGCAGCGTGCGGATCTGGGCTACACTGGATACATCATAACTGAGTTCTAAGAACTCGGTCTTCACCCAGCAGTAGTCCATATAGTTCCAGGGATCCACGTAGACCCAGGTGCCTTCCTGGTTGCGACCCAGGACCGTGACGCGGTTGCCTGGGTAGAGACCCCATTCATAGAGATAGGCGGAACCGGGGCCATAGCGGCAGTTTGCCTGAACGATGACACTACCACGGAGTTCCGGTGTGGCGGTGGGTGTAGGTGTGATACTTGGAGTATACGTGACTGTGGGGGTAAGTGTGCTTGTAGACGTAAACACGGGTGTGGGTGTAAATGTCGGCGAGGGTGTTGTGCTCGGAGTAAGGGTTAATGTGGGTGTTTGGGAAGGAGCGAGCGTTGGTGTAATCGTCTCCGTCGGCGTGGGGGTGGGTCTATGCGCCCAAATTAAACCACCGCCAAAACCGATAGCCAACAAGAGCAGTCCGAAAGGGACAAGGAGAATCAACCAGCGACGCATAATCCCCATTCTTGGCGCGAATTAATTTCCACGCAAACCATGCTATTCCAAGATGCGATGCGATCACCACAGCAGAACGAATTAAACATAACGCACATATAGCGGACCTTATCCTGGATTTCCCGCCGCGCAGAACGCGCAATATAAGAAGAAGATGCTGGATGTGTCGTAAGTTCTCAGCAATGAGTAATTCTTCGACACAGCCTAGCGTACCTCCGCATTTGGACCTGCGAAATCCAACGAAAGTACTTGTGTTCTTGGCCAGATTCTAAATTTCCATTTGCGGAGTGGAAGAGGATCCCCTTCATTTCCAGAGATGGAGCTTTCAAGACCAAAAATTTTCTTATAAAAAAAGCCCCCGCGTTGTGCGGGGGCTTTCTGTGATCAGCTCAGAGAGCTTATGCGATCGTTACGCTTGCGGCCTGGGGTCCCTTGGGACCTTGTTCAACAGTGAACTCGACGCGCTGGCCTTCATCTAGATTGCGAAAGCCATCACCCAAGATTGCTGAATAGTGGACAAATACATCGTCACCATCTTCGCGCTCAATAAAGCCGTAGCCTTTGCTACCATTGAACCACTTAACCGTTCCAAGAACTCGTTCCGACATTAGATATTGCCTCCTTATGGCAAATAACATATTAGGTGCTATGTCTCGTTCTCGGTGGTCGGGTTTTCAAACAAACCGGCCCGAGCATTCAGCTCAGGCCTTGATCTTACGACTTCCAGACAGAACTTACATGCAACCTTCGAACCAAAATATACCATATGTTCCCTTTTATGTATAGGGCAATGAGAACTATACATTTGGATAAAATCCCCCCCCCGGGGGGGGGTGCTTGGATGACCTACAGCGTTTTGTTCAAGTCCAAGGACCGCCGTTTCTCAGCAGGTGTTCCCATGTATTCCTGGGCAGCGGTGATGAACTACCGGTACTTCCTTCGTTGGTTATAATTGAACGGCCTAGAAATGGCCAGCGTAAACATTTGTGGAGGTGAGAATGTCTGATGCAAACTTTTATTTAACACTTGGCAAAGTAATTATCGCCGCAGCCTGGGCCGACGGTGAGGTAGCACACGATGAAGTAAACTGCTTGAAAGACCTGCTCTTTCGTCTCCCCGGTTTGACAGGTCGGGAGTGGGCAATGCTGGAAATGTACATTGAAGCCCCGATTGGGCCCGCGGAAAGAGAACGATTGGTCGAACAGCTTCAGAATGAATTGATGTCTTCGAGCGATAAAACGATCGCTCTTCAGAGTCTCGATGACCTGATGTTGGCGGATGGCGTTATAACTGAGGAAGAGAAAGCCATCGTTAATGAGATTAAAGCCCAAATCGAATCGGCAAACGTAGGTGTCTTCAGCCAACTCGGACGGGCAGTGAAAAATTCCGTTCAACGACGAGAAACCGTGTTATCCGCTGCGCCGAACCGCGATGAACACTTCGAGGATTTCATCAAGAACAAAGTCTACTACGAGGTCCAGCGGAGGCTTGAGCTTGATAAAGCAAGTTTGGATATCGACGATGAGCGCTTAAGGAAGTTGAGTCTCGCCGGCGGACTGATGGCTCGGGTCGCGCATGTCGATCTGGAGATTTCAGACGACGAATATAAAGCCATCGTGAGTTCACTTATCACTGAATGGGGGATAACTTCTGAAGAGGCCGCATTTGTTACTGAGGTCGCGGTATCTGAAATTAGTCCCGATATGGATTATTACCGCTTGGCGCGGGAGTTTTTCACCTCAACAGACCGCGATGAGCGAGTAAAATTCCTGAATATCCTTTTCTCAATAGCCAACGCTGATGGATTCGTGTCCAACGAGGAAACTGAAGAGATTCGTACAATCGCCAATAGCCTTCGACTTACACACAGGAAATTTATCGACGCCAAGAAAACGATCCCGAAGGATCAGCGAGCTAATTGAAAACAGCTGGCTTGTTCGCTCCCATCGGAAAATATACCGTAAGATTTAGCTCGATGGCGCTGGTTTTAACGAAAATTTACAGGTTCTCCACTCAACCAATGGATTGTTCACTACGATAGTTATTGCCGATAAGGTTCCTTCGTGACCATTCCGGTATGAGAATCCGACTAAAACTTAACGCAAATCAACATTCGTCAATTGGAAGTTGATAAATAGGTGAATAAACTCACCACTTCATCAGACAAATCGCGATTGGTCTCGATCTGATCAATCTCACCTGCAAGTACTTCAAGATGTCCGAACAAGAGAGATCGGCCACCCCCTATCCGGGGAAATACCATCACCCAATCTCAATCACCTTCCCAGGATCCCTCCCAGCTTTCAGAAGAGAAATACCCCAACAACAAAAGGTAGCAAGACGAGCAAAGCCATAAGCGGGTGTCCACGTCGGCCCTCGTTTCGGCTGTCCCAAGAGAACATATAGATCGCCAATCCAAATGAGAGTATTCCACTTAAGAACAAAGCCGCAACCGACCCCCACGGATTAAAATCTGCAACTTTACCCATAGCTAAGGCATTGAAGGCGTTCATCGCTTGAGCTGCAGGCAAGAGTTGGGAGATTTTCAAAACTACATCGGGTAATAAACTGGAAGGGAGCATCAGCCCTCCCAACAACATGGAGGGGAGATAAACGAGCTGCGACCACATCACCGTCATGCGTGTGCTGGACGAAAGCACGCCGATCAACACACTCATGCCAGCAGAAGCGAAAGCCATCACAACGAATGTAATCAGATAGTTGAACCAATTTACTGGCACCGAGGCATCAAAAAGCAGCGGCGCGGTGACCGTGATGATCGCGGTCACAATTACCAGATGCAACATGGTGGTTAGTGCTGGAATGGTCAAGATCGAGCTGGATGGAACGCCGTTGATCTTGTAGGAGCGGTAGATACCATCCTCCCGAGCTTTGACGAGAGGATCGGGAATGCCAAGAAGTGTGGCTGATAGAATGGCGAAGGTGACCAAGGCCGGAATGAGGAACTCCAGAAACATTGGGTTGATCCCGGGCATAATAAAGGCCATCATAAAGTAAAAGCCTAAAGGCAGAAGGTAATTCACCAAGAGCAGCTGCTTATCTCGTATTCCAGCCCGAAACTCAAAGGAGAAATGGTGGATGAACGCAGTCATCGGCCACCTCCTGGGGATGTGATTTCAAGAAAGCGGTCTTCAAGCGAAGGACGCTCAACACGCAAATCGATTAATGCATCCTTTTGGCTTTCGATGTGAGAAATAATCGCTGCGAGCGTAGGTCCGATATCCGTGCTGAAGTAGATGCTGTATTCATCCTTGGACCCTTGCTGGCTTACGGCCGGGAAGGAGACCCCTGAAGCGGAAAGGCTTGAGTTTTGCGTGCGAACCGAAACTTTGGTTAACCCTGCTCCTTCTGCGGTGATCTCGATAGGAGTTCCGGTGGTGGCAATCTGGCCTCTCAGCAGGATTGCGATCCGATCCGCCATCTCTTCAGCTTCAGCCATGTCGTGTGTGGCCAGGATGATGGTCGTACCAACCTGTTGCTGCTCACGCATGATGTCGTGCAGCTCGACGCGAGTTGCGACATCCAGCCCGGCGGTTGGCTCATCCAAGAAGAGCACAGAAGGGTCATGCGCAAGTGCCAGGGCAAGTGAAAGCCGCCGTTGTTGGCCGGTTGAGAGCTGGTGGTACTGTGCGCCTCTCTTCTCCGACAGGCCCAGGCGATCTAAAAGATCATACCGAGCATCTACACCATGGTAGGCACAGAAAAACATCATCGCCTCCTTAACTGTGATGCTCTCTGGAAGACCTGAGGTCTGCAGCTGCACACCAATCACATTTCGTAGTTTTCGCGGTTCGCGGGTTGGGTCAACCCCTGCCACCCTTAATGAACCGCTATTCGGTGAACGTAGACCTTCCAGGCTCTCCAATGTGCTTGTTTTTCCAGCACCATTGGGCCCGAGAAGACCAAAGATCTCGCCTTGATTGACTTCAAAACTGATGCCATCTACAGCGATGAAATCACCATAAGTTTTGCGAAAATCCCTCACTTCAATAACTGGATTTTCCATATTGGAATAACTCCTCCTTCATTACCGAATCCATGCTTGGAAAAGATCGATCACCCAATCTATATAGGCGATTGCCAAGTTTCTCACACTAGAAATTTGTAGCCAAGAGTAAATAACTCAAAGCTCTGCGAATCTAGCAGCGTATTCTCAGCTTTTTTTCAATACGATAATCTACTTGGTGCCGCCTATTTCGGTAGACACGTCGTATATACAATGAATCGCTTACACACGATTGGCGGTTGATCCGTCGGAGCTTGTACCTTGATACGAATTCAGGTGGAAACTGGTTCGATTTTACAGAGCTCTCTGAAGTTGCAATACTCACAGATACGTCGGTTGCTGGTTTTAGGAAAAACCGATTTTTCTTTGGGGATGTTCGTTTCCACGTCCTGGCAATAGGCGGACATCTCTTCGGTCTCAACCCTCACCCTCTGTGCAAATTCCCCAACATCTTTCTGCTCAAGGCGCAGTTCCATCTCAAAATAATCAGGGGAGAGGTAAGCAATGATCGGTCGAATCGCCTGCGGATCTGTTTCGAAATGGAAGGATGCCCAGGCTGCATAGCCGATTAACTGCGCGCCGTGCTTGTCTTCATCCCGTTTGCCCGTCTTCCAATCAATGACAAAGAGTTCCTGCTTCACCGGAAGGAGAAAATCCACTTTGCAATATGCCTTCATACCATCAATACGTGTCTCACCAAAACCGGGCGGCTCGATGAGCCAGCGATCGTAACGCTGCAGGGCTGGGTCGCAGAGCCATTGGAAACGCTCACTTCCGAGCAGGTTCTCGAGCGAGTTCTTCACCTTTGGGAAAACATCATCGAGGCTGATCTCATCCCTTTCAGCGTAATAGACCTCCGCAAACCTCTTCGATTGACAGCGCCCTTGCACTATATCTTGTGCATACTCATAGAGACGATCCGTATCTACCGCATCCTGGCTGCGTGCGAGACGCCTGAGCAAGACCCGGATGATGTCGTGGGCGATTGCGCCGGTTTCGAGCGGGATGGTCGTTAACTCCTTAAGCGCCTCGATCCTGACTCTCGGGAACTCGGGATCGTATTTAGCATAGTACTGGTAGTAGTACCTGCGCTTACAAATCGAGAATACGTTGTAGCGGGTCATAGACCAACCCAGGATCGGCGTGTAATCAAAACGCTTCAATTCCATCATCTTCACTCTCTCGATGCGTTCCAGGCGTTTGCCGCAATCCTCCTGCCAGGTCGGGTTCACATCCGCTAATAAAATCTCCATCTATCAAAGCATCTATTATTGCTTGGTGACACCTACAACGACTTTTAGGGAGATTTGTTTTTCGATCATGTCAGATATCTCGAATAGTTATATTCTATGCCCTTCAATGATATTTGATTTTATGATTCGGGAAAACCCCGATGCAATCTAATCCTTGCTTGTTCCCCCCATGATTTCCTTCTTTTTTGCTGTTTGAGAACTCCACTCAGATTCTTTTACCGCTTAGGAGTAGATCGCCCGAAGCATCACACCATCTTTTATCGGCGACGCGAGCGATTTCCATATGCGTGGAAGAGGATATACTGGAGCGCATTGAGAAGTCACCTTATTAGGAATTGAGATCCTGATGGAAAATATTAAGACCAGCGGAAACGCTAATAAAGACGATCGTACTCTATGGCTTGCGCGGATCACTGTCGGCGCGGTTTTTCTGATGAATGTATCCTGCGCCCTCGCCTTTATCCTGCAGCCCGAGTTATATTCCCCCGGGTTTGAAGTTGCTGGTGTGCCGGGGATGATCTACGTCCAGGGCATGGGGATTCTCTTCCTCATGTGGAATGCCACCTACCCTCTGGTAATTTTTCGCCCGATCCGTTATAGCGCCTTGTTCGTCGTCGTTCTCATACAACAAGCGATTGGTTTTGTTGGTGAAACCTGGCTTTGGTTGACGCTGCCAGCCGGGCACTCACCCCTTCGCGCAACAGGGCTCAGATTCATGCTCTTCGACGGGATCGGTCTCATCGCCATGGCGGTGGCTTACTGGCTGCTGATGCGCCATCGGACCCGCATACGCTTCTAATCTTACCCGTGGACGCACCCGAGCAAACCAGGCCTGACGGAGTGTCACAGAACTCACGTTCTCCGGATTTGTAGCTTGAATATAAAACCTATAGAATATTTTCAATTATGGGCTGTTCTAGCAGGTAACCTAAACCAGGGTTGCAGGATCCATAATGTCTGCACTGATAAGAACATGCCGGTTGTAGTCCTATCTCTACTGAAATTCCATTCGTCACGTGTACACGATTGAAACATACTTTTTGGCACACGGATGGTCATCATGAACAGACTTCGATCCCTCCACCCTGTTGCCCTCCTCATTAGTTTTATATTTCCCACTGATTCTCAAACATGCCCCCCTGGGAGGTGGCGATGAACTCGAAGCTGCGTCTAATTCTTGCATTGTTTTGTATCGCGATTGCAGCATGCAATGACCCAGATCCTGTTCGCCCGACTCCTCCATTAAACCAAACCTGGATCGATGCCCCTCTGCATGGATCCACCCTGCCCATAGCACCATACACAATAGTTTTTCACGCAGCCAGCCCCTCCGGAATTGATACCTTCGAAGTCCAAATCAACGGGGTTGTGCTGGACACGGTGGCGCCGATGTCAACCGGCTCTGGCGGGTCAAATTATGGGACGCTTTTCCATAGCGAATCCACCTGGGCCCCCGCAGCCCCGGGGACATATTTAATCTCCGTACGGTCGAAAAGCAGTCGTGGACCATTCAGTTCCCCCGCTCTGGCGCAGGTTACTGTGGTGAGCGATCTTGAACTCCAGGCGAGCACACCTCCAGCCGTGTTGACTCTACCGGCGACTGAGGGTTTACCTGTCTTCACACCCCCACCCACTCCTACCTCGGCCCCCACCCCAACAGCTACTTTCACCCCGACGCCCATTCAGGTGGACGAAGGGGTCCCGGATCCCCAATTCTCCAGCGCTGAGTTCTACTACCGGGGCAGCTGTAGCCCCAAGCAGCTGACCATCGAGGTGAGCGTCCAGGATCCCAACGTATACAGCGTGGTGCTCTTCCACAGGTTGAAGGGTACAGATAGCGGTGAAACGACCGCATGGACAAACGTGCCGATGACCCCGCTGGGGGGAGGCTATTTCAACCGCACGCTCCAATCGGAAACCGATATCCCGGAGTTCAACAGATTCTTGAGCGCGTACTTACAGGTGCAGATCGTGGCCACGAAGCAGGATGGCACCGAGATTGGCCGTACAGGGGTTCTATCTGAGGTGATCCTTAAAACTTGCGCCGCTTCCGGGACTGGATAGGATGCTATTCGGGAGAGGATCTCAGCCTAGTGGATATGGATCGTGCAGATTAGCTTATGCAAAACAACGTCATGATGGACATTTCCCGATCATTGTTAAATCTGCTTATTTGCGTAACTTGGCATGCAGAGTATAGGAGCAAAATCGATGAGTAAGAAGCAGACTCCCCTCTGGTTAGGGTCGATAGGATTAGCCCTCATAATCGCAATCGGTTTAGTGATATTCCTGGGCGGCAAGTACACCCAATACCAGCAGGTCATGCAAGGCCCTGGTAACCACTCGCCTGGTATCGTTGTCACCATAACAAGCCCAGGCTCGGGTCACTTCGCCACGGCAGGAGATCCTCAAACCGTCAACGTGTTGGCTTCTGGTCCTCATCCGATGATTGAAGTTGAACTCTGGGTCGATAACGATCTGATTGGAGTGAAGGAGTCGCCAACGCTCGTCGGCGTATCTCCCTTTGTGGTGAGTTTCACTGGTCTTTCATTTAACCCCGGCGCACACATGCTCCTAGCCCGTTCGAAAGACACAACCGGGGGAATAAGAGATTCGGATATCGTGTGGATTTACGTCACCGACGATCCAAATGCCCAGGCTGAGGTAAGCTATCTTCCACAACCAGCCACCTCGCAGATCAGCCCCCCTCTCTCCGGAGAGACCGTTGATGAGTCCGCTTCCTGGTCCCCATCGATCGGGGGATTCATCCATTGGTTGTCAGGCAGTGGGGATGCACTTGAAACGCCAGATCTGGTCACCCAAGTAGATGGCTGCGCCGTTACGCTGTTAATCCATGATCATTCCGTGGACGAAAAGGGTTTCTCAGTATTCCGAACGGCAGAGGGCCAAACCCAGAGCCCAACTCCGACATTCGTCTTAGAACCGCATGCCAGTCAGGGGTGGTTCGCAGCCCAGGATACGCTCTCGCAGGGCGGGACCTATACATATATCGTGGAAGCTTTCAATGGACAGGATCAGATTGCTGCCAGCAACCCGGCATATGTAAACATCGATTGCCCCTCGCAACCCAGTCCTCCGCAAACCTATTCCTTGATCTTGAAGAAGTTTAAACCAGCGGTAGCGACAGATAACCTTTATTGCTATATTTCGGTTGATGGCATCCACTGGCAGCGCACGCCGGAAGTAGGGTTCTTCTCTCCCGGCGTACTTGAAGCGCTCGATCCAAATCAAGTTGGTGTAGCGCCATCCGGGATTGATCAGATTGAGGGAGGCGGAGGGGGGAACGGCTCTCCCGCTGATTCCTTCTTCGATGTCATGGTTGATTTCTCGGTCCCTGAGCCCGGCGCTTCCGAAGGCAGTCAGATCATCAATATGGATTGCTGGGGCTGGTTGAGAGGTCAGCTCGGTTCGCTGGGCCAATTCGAGGTTGGTGTTGACACAAGTCAAACCGGTTTGATCAATTTAAATAAACCTGAATTCGGCACGGAAATTACGTTCGAACTTATCCCGATCAATTATCTAGAATCGATCTTCCCTCCCAAACCAGAGTTCGACCCGCAGTTACTCGCGCCTACCATCCACTTCTCAACGGCTGATACGGATTGCATCAATCACCTTCCGGGATGGGTTAAGCCCGATTTCGAGATCCAGATGTGCCATCCCGGGGAGTATGTCGATATCTTGAATCCAGGGGATCTATCCTGGCACCAACACATGTACATCTTCTGGGATCTGGATAACAAGAAGAACTGCGGCGAATCGGGTCAATGTATCGATCCCTCCGATCAAGCCAGCCTGGATCAATGGGGCTACATCGTTTCTGAAGCTGGCTACAACCTCTACGATCTGGGGGTAAGCAGCCTCATCCCTGCCAAAACCTTCAACAGCCTGCGCGATGTCCTCTACATCGTCCCTGACGATGGCTCCTGTAACGACGTGCGCACCTTCAAGATCCGAACCTGGGTCAAGCTCTTCGGGTCAGAGAAAATTTATGAATCGAAGGGTTTGGGTACGGTGCTCAGTTTCGTGGAACCGTGTTGGCAAATTGTTACCGTCGTCACGGACTCGGTGGAGGGCCAGCTCGCCACTCAAGAGGTACATGAAGCGGTGCTCGCCACTCAAGAGGTGCTCGAAGCGGTGCTCGCTACTCCAGAGACGCCTTAGAGGTTATGCTACCCCCTGGTGGAGGGGTCCTGCCCCGGAAACCATGTAGGTTCTGCTAGCTGAATAATAAACTTTGGATTTAAGTCACCGAATCCAGTATTCTTCATTCGTCCGCTGTCGCATTTCGAAGTTGAAACCAGGAAAAATAAAAGCCCCCGCAATGCGAGGGCTTTCTTCTTAGGGTTCGTAAATCTTATACGACCACGACGTTGGCGGCTTGTAAACCTTTCTCGCCTTGTTCAACATCGAATTCCACGCGCTGGCCTTCTTCTAGATTCCGAAAGCCGTCGCCCTGGATCGCTGAGAAGTGGACAAAGACGTCCTCTCCTTCTTCACGCTCAATAAATCCGTAACCCTTGCTGCCATTGAACCATTTGACCGTACCAAGAACTCGTTCCGACATTATATATTGCCTCCTTACGGCAAACACTATTGAGTTGCTTGTCTCGTTCCCGGTGGTCGTTGTTCTGAACTAAATCGGCCTGAGCCGATGAAGCTCAGGCCTTGATCTTTCGACTTCCAGACAGAACTTGCATGCAACTTTCTAGATGAAATCATATCAGTTTTAATTAAGTTTGACTAGAGCCTTTCTTGGCATCATTGATGTACAGGCTTCGCTCATCGCTACATAGCTGATGATATTCTTTCCTTCCGTCTCCCTCTTACTCCTCCGCGAAGCCCTTCTCCAGTAAAGATCGAAAATGTCTCGCTTTGCGCTGAGAGGCTGGGCCTCATTAGAGATCTTCGAGCGGCTGCGTGCCGAGCAGATCATCGGCGACGTCGTACGATTCACGGATATGCGAGAGGTAACGCTCATTCGAATGACGCAGGCGGCCACCGAGCGACTGAGCGAGGCGATGCCAGACATTCGCGGCCAACTCGGGATAACCCGCCATGAGGGCGGCAAGGGACTTGCGTGTGAAAGTTATGACTTCCGTCGGCTCCAACGCCGTGACCGTAGCCGAATGGGGTTCGTCGATGAGCAGGGAGACTTCTCCTAATGTCTCCCCCACTCCCAAGTCGATCAATTCCATGGACTCCTCGGAATCGTTGCCTAATGTGATACGAACCTTCCCCTTTGTGACGACGAAGAGCGCGTGCTCCTTCGAGCCCTCTGTGATGACAATCTCATCTTTAGCAAAGAATTCGCGTTTGCAAATGGAAAGCAGCGACTGGATCTGATCCGGGTGGAGTCCTTTGAACAACGGAATATCTTTAATCAGAAGATGAAGCGCTTTATCATCGAATTGCTCGAATTCGGCACGCATAACTTCTGTCGCTCGCGCCACCTCCTCAAGACGGATATTCCCACTTTTAATGATAGAGGAGAATGCAGCGCCAAGACCCCGGCTCGTAATCTTTCGCAGCGTGAGCCAGCGTCGTTGGAAGTGTAAGTAGACCTCAAACGGATTATCGATGGGGACTGCTTTGGTCTTCGCCAGCCAGATGTTGCGAATGGTTTCTTTAGCGTCAGCCACGCGGTCATCCGCGAGGTAGTCAAGCGCGAGGATTAGGTTGGTCTTAAGGATCTTATCATCGAGCGTATCTCGCAGGAATTCACCGGGGTAGGGATCAAAATCCTCAGCCTCGACAAGCGTCATATTCACCTGTTCGGTCTGACCGTCAATCTTCGCCTTGGAGTACAGGAGTCGAAATATGTCTTCCCGGAAACGTTGCCACGTCGGATGTGTCTTCGGGGGTGGTCGGTGCTGGATATAGAGCTCGTTATCGAGGAAGAAATTAAACCCAAACATACGTGCATTCAAAACGTAATCCGTGTCCTCCCCACGCGTAATGCGAGGATCGAAGGGGACAGTCCTGAAGAGTGAACGATGGACAACCATACAACCACCGAAAGCAAAAGGCGTAAGCTTTAATCGTGGTTCACCCGGGATGATTTTATCGAAAGCCTCACGCTTGCTGCCAAAGCGATCCCAATACGTCATCCAATGGATCTCTTCCGGAACGTCGTCGTAATAGGATCCCTTAGCGTTTAAATAATAACCAGCGACACCATCGATCGTTTGCCCCATGAAGCGGCTGCCGATGAACTCGCGTGCCTTGTAAATAAACTTGGGGTCATCAACGACTTCGTCATCGTCAATAAGGACAGCTATTTCGGCGCCGAGGACATATGGTATGAAAAGGCACATGTTGCGGATGTTAGAGTATCCTGTGAGCGAGAGGATATCGATAAGATCCTCTCGCTCTGCCTCTCTTAACGCTTGGTGCATAGCATGCAGATGGGAGTGCGAGATGACGAAGGTTTCGATAGGGGAATTGACTTCTCGTACCAGCTCATTGGCGCGATCCTCAACATCTCTCTCGATATCGGGCGCTGTTGAACACGCTAACACTACAAGCGAAAAATCTTTATCATCCAGAACCATGAGCGATTCTAGCGTCTTGACTAATGTTCCTTCCTGATCGATGGGTGTGGGGTGGTCGTATACAATGTCGCCCGGCTGCCAACCCACAGCTTTCTCGCGAGACCAATATGTCGGGATGACCATCATTGTCTTCATATCCGTTTACGACGCCATATCGCGATGAAACTGCTATGATGAGCGCCTTGTTTCTCCTTTCGACATTCCAATCGCGAATCACAAGTGGTGTGTAATCTGGTCCGCTCGCGACTGCACAGCGTCTCTTACATTTCTACAATAAGGACATCCAGGATGCAAGGAAACGGACGACCATTATAAATGTTAAGCAGATCACTTCAAGAAGCGAGAGGTAGCTGCTGATCGCCCTCGCTCACCTGCTCATGCGGAGCTACTTCCGGCGCAAGTGCGTTGAGTAATGCCTTCCATCCTTGCATGAGCCGGTGGTAGCGATCAATCGTCTGGGGGAGCGCCTCATATGAATCTTCAAACGCGATGGGGAGCTTCGCAAAGCGCGGATCGTCCAAGAACTGCGCCGCACTTTCTCCCCCTACGCTCAACCCCAGCTTTTGCAGGTTGATCTCCGTATCAAGACTCGTCTCCAATCGACCAACCCCATTCAGGTACCAGGACATGAAGGGATTGCGCCCGATCCAACCCAGACAGGCTCGATAGAATCGGTCGCGCACTGATTTTCTGCGTATATCCGGGGCACGCGGGAAATCATCATAGGTATCATGGAAGAGAAGTAAATCCACATCGATCATCCGACCATCAAAATCGGAGAGCGTCTGCCCCAACAAAGTATCCTCGCCGCGCCCCATGATGCAAGTCCCAAGCGTTGTGTAGATCGTCGAGAAGAAGGGAGCTAAACGCCGCGGTTCGTCCAGACTGAGACCTAAATTACCCCCGAGGGGCTTGACCGTCGGAGCTGGAGGCCCGGGCGAGGCTGGGCCTAGGGTCAAGCATCCATGCTTATGGCAGTCCTCAAGATACTCGAGCGCCATACCCTTTCCGAGACCAAAAAGCAGGTCGCCGAGACCATCGAAGGACATCGGCGGGATGATGTAGTAGCCTGAATATTCACTGGTTGTGACGGCGACGTCCGCCTTGCTGAGTGAAGCCATATGCGTCCCAATGAAGTCGATTTCTTGCCAAACAGGTAATTCCCCACGTAAGGCAGTCAGTACGGCGGGGCGAATATCCGTATCGAAGAAGAGCAGATAATCCAATCCGTCGAGGAGCGCCTGGAAGAGGACTGCGTTGCGGTATGCGCCGTAAGGGACCTCCCGGTGGCTCAACCAACTGGGGACATCCAGCAGCCCATCCACCTCATCCGCGCTTAACCCTGTGGCAAGCAACCGGCTGCGCAAATTAGCATCGCCACTTGCCTTGACAACGGTTATGTTTATCCACTCTTCAACGGCTGCCACCGCTTCAGGCTCGACACCGTGAGAATAAGCGACAATGACGCGATCAAGGGGATGACCGAATTTCTCGGCGTTATTTGTAAATCGGATGATGGGTTCTGGGTCGTCGAGGTAGCGCGTGATGAGACCCAGGGTAATTTTGCTGTTCCCGAGCGTTCTCAAACAAAGCTCCACATACTTCGTCTTCCTCCTGGATCGCTCTCAATCTTTCTGTAAGGTATCTTCGTATATATCGATCATCTTATCCACCTGACCGGACCAAGAAAAGTCCTTCAAGGCATATGCCGCAGCGAAAGGACCTTTTACTTCTTTCGAATTGGATCGAATTTCTGAGATAATTGCCTCTGCCAACCCAACAGCATCATCGATGTCAACTAATGCTCCCACACGATCGTCTACGAAATCGGGCAAACCACCTTCGTTTGTAGCAACGACGGGAGTACCGCACGCCAGTGCTTCCACAGCTACGAGGCCAAAAGGCTCCACTCGCGATGGGATGGTGGAGATGTCAGCGGAGTTCAGGATCTCCGCGACCATAGGTTGCGGCTGGTGGCCGAGGAAGTGAACACCTTTCAGGCCCAGCCGCTTAACCTGCTCCTCCAGCTGGCTGCGCAGCGCACCATCGCCAATGATGAGTGTCATGACATCGCCCAGCTCCCGCTCGTAGATGTTCGCTGCATCGAGCAACACATCGACACCCTTGAACTCCGTAAGTTTCCCAACGAATGTAATCAGGTGTCCGGGTTCCTTTGGGATGCCGTATCTCTCCATCACTTTCGACCGATCGACGGACCTGACATGGAAGATGTCCTCATCGAATCCATTCATCACGATTCGCACACGCTCCTCTGGGATCGCGTAGGTCTCGATCGCATCACGTGCGACCTGTTTGGATATGGCAATGACAGTATGTGCATACCTGGTTCCTTCCATTGCCATTGCTTTCCAATCTTCATATTTCCGGAAACCCATCAAATCCGTCCCGTGTGCTGTAACAACGTAGGGCACCTCCGCCTTGTGCGCCGCGTAGCCGGTTACCCACATATGCTGGGCATGGATCAGATCCGGGTTCCACTCGAGCACTACCGAATCAATAGCCGCCTGGAAGGCCTGGACGTAGGCCTGGCGTTGAGCGTCGTCCAAATCCCCAAATGTTGTCGTGCTGAGGGGGTGAGTGGTGAAACAAGGGAAGTTGAAAGGAAGACGTCCTTCACTGCTGTCCTCAGCACCATCCGCGGTGAACAGGATGGTGCGCACCTCGAATGGAAAACCTTCCTGCTCGTCATGAGCAGGTGTGATCGCGAGTGCTTCGTGACCCTTATTTGTGATCTCTCGAGCGACGTTCTGTGTGTAAATGCCGCTACCCGATCCCTCAAGCGGGAAGTGATTTGGGATTAGAACCCTCATCGGTTTTTCGACCATGCCATGGGTGCTCCCTTCGAGTTATATGGTGGATGACGAACACCTTAAGCTTATGTGAGCGGCAAATCCAATTCAGTTGGATAAGGCACTCCATAGTATTCGCTTCGAATCAGTCTGAGCACACCCCTATCATACAACATGCTCAGCGACCCACGCCGATGAATCGCCGAGGGCACAACGGTGGTAGACGAGATTAGCCCCCAACCGGTGTAAATAATGGCTCATGGACAGAGCCAAGCAGTCCTTTTCTTCCTAATGAATTCGAGCGATAGGTGATGCGGGGAGGGAGAAATACTTGTTGCCGACGTAATTCAGTGCTTCTGCTCATACGCTCCTGATACCAACGACGGGCATAAGACGCTCAGAGGTTGAAACAGCGATTTCAGCTCACCGTTTTCCCCTGGGATCCACCCATTATGACAGCGGTGAACCCTGCCAAGGCGCTCGCCCCGGATGTGTGGCCCTGCTGGATGATTGCCCGTACCGCATGTCGTATGCTTTCTTCGTTCTCTATGAGAATCGCTTCCAGCAGGTCGTGCCAACGCACAGAACATTCGCCCCGGCTCGCAGCCTGCAGCCATGCTGCCGCGAGCGGCGTCGTCCGCGGGCCAGCTTCCTGCGAGACCCAATTCGCGGCCTGCTCCACACCCTCCCCTGCCCAGCTTGCCCACAATGCCAGGATGCAGCCCATCATGAAGTCGTCACCGTCCGGCGTTAAACCTGCGCCGAGCCCAGTCAATTTCCTCGCGCTCGCGCGGCAAAGCATTTCATCCGCGCGGAGAAGGCCTTGCACTAATAAGCGCGCCGGCTCTTGCGCAGACAGGAGTATCTGCGTCTCGATTGCCCGGTCAGAACTCTCACTGGGGTGGATCATTTGAACGAAGCTCTCAACTGGCGCTGCTTCAACAAGGGCTTCTACCAATGCACCAGCGGAAATGGATAAGGAGTCTTGCCTCCCCCGGAAAGACTCCCAATCAAAATGCGGTTCCCAGATCTGAGCAGTGTCGAGGCCGATTTCGAGCGCTCCGATGCAGATACGCCCTTGCTCGATCCTCACAGTGGTGTCATCTGCTGCATGATCGCAGAAATTGATGGGGGCGAGCACAATATTGAAGGGACCTTCTCCCACCCGAGGCGTGACAAGTGAAACCACTTTGCCATCTTCAGCTAATAGGTTGCAGGCATCGTCGAAAACATGAAGCACCCGAGCCGACTTTGGATCCTGAAGCCAAGCCAGGGTCGGAGAGGCAATGGAGCGTGCTTGCACCATCTCAATTACGATTTTTTACCCTTGTCTTGAATGGCGAAAAATACTTTCTCAGCCGTAAGCGGCAAGTCGAGGATGCGAATCCCAACGGCATCGTAGACCGCGTTCGCGATCGCCGGCGCAGTCGGGACCATGGGATGTTCACCTACTCCGCGAGCCCCCCAGGGGCCGTCGTCTTGAGGGACTTCAACGATGATCGAGATTATCTCACCCGGCATGTCCTCGGATGTCGCGATACGGTAGTCGGTGAAATTTGGATTTTGCGGCACCCCATCCTCATACGCTAACCTCTCAAACAGCGCCGTACTTATCCCCTGAACGATCCCGCCCTCCATCTGTACACGCACCTGATCGGGGTTGATCGCCTTTCCGACATCGAATGCCGAAGCTACCCGCAGTATGGTGATCTGTCCGGTTTGAGTGTCCACCTCGAGGTCAACCGCCTGGCATCCAGTGGTGTAGTGAACGACTGCCCTCTTACCCTGGCCGGTTTCATTATTCAAGGAGGTAACGTAAGACGGCATGAAATTCCCATGCCCGATGATAGGCCCACCGCGCCAACCCTGGTCATCAGGCATCGGTAATCCATAGACAACCATATTCTCAAGGGGAATAACTTCTTCTGTGCGATATGAGATCACCTGGCCACCGCGGATATCAAGGTGCTCGGGGTCCTCATCCCAGTGCGCAGCCGCGATCTCAAGAATCTGTCGGCGCGCGTCTTTGGCCGCGGCGACAATGGCATTCCCCATTGACCACGTCAACCGGCTGGCGACGGTTTGCCATTCATACGGGCTGTACTTCGTGTCCACAGGTGCACTTATCCGGATCCATTCAAATGGAACGCCGAGAGCAGCGGCAGCCATCTGCGCCGCAACGGTGAACGCTCCTTGCCCGATTTCTTGACCTCCAATCCCCAATGACGCGGTGGCATCTTCGTTCAGACGCAGCCATGCCGATGAGCCAGCGTTTGGGGGCATGGCCGGCGCTTTCCATGCGATAGCCAGACCCTTGCCACGCAATTTATGAGCTGCGCTTGGAGGTTCCTTAATTCCCCAATCAATGGCCTGCTTTGCTTTTTCGATACACTCTGTAAGACCGATCGGGTGCATGATCATGCCGGTGACGTTCGCATCGCCACTACGCAGGCAGTTCTTCAAGCGGAATTCCACTTTGTCCATGCCCAGTTCATCGGCCACGATGTCCATTATTTGCTCAATCCCCCAGTGAATCTCGGGCATTCCAAAGCCGCGCATTGGACCGCCAACCGGGTGATTGGTGTACACACAATACGAATCAGTTTCCACATTGGGAATCCGATAGGGACCTGTTGATGAATACCCGCTGGCGCGGGTGATATTAACACCGTACTCGGTATATGCGCCTGCATCCCAATAATACTCAGTCTTCATGGCCAGGATTTCGCCATCCGCTTTCGCGCCGACCTTTGTCTTGGCAATCAATCCCTGGCGGACGAAAGAGCAGAAGAATTCCTCTTCCCGTGTTAGACGAACCTTGACCGGATGGCCAGGGACAACCCTCGCCATCACGACGGCGGTTCCTTCCACGGAGACGCCGGCTTTTGACCCAAATCCACCGCCGACATATGGTGCGATGACGCGAATATCACCCTGCGATATACCAAGGGCTTCGGCGATGAGATTGCGCTGAGCAAAGGGTGATTGACTGCTGCTCCAGATTGTGATTTTCCCCGCTCGATTGAACTGTGCGACAGCCACATGCGGTTCAATGGGCACATGCTGCACATGTGGCACCTGAAACTCGCGCTCTACAATGACTTCACATTCTTTCCATGCGCTTTCGATATCACCCTTTCTGACCTTGAAATGGTTGGCAACGTTTGTGCCGGGTTTGGGGTCGATGAAATCGACGACGCCGTACGTTCCGAGGTCGGGGTGCAGGAGCGGGGCATCGGGATCCATGCCCTGCAGAGGATTCACGACCGGCTCCAAGACTTCATAGTCGACCTCAACCAACCGGCAGGCTTCCTCTGCGATAGCATCGGTTGTGGCGACTACACCCACGACGGGATCGCCGACAAAGCGAACGCGGTCGCGGCAGAAGATGTATCGATCTTTAAGATATAGCCCGATGTGCTCTTCGCATTCCTCACCGGTGACTACGGCTTTCACGCCGGGGAATGCCAACGCCTTACTCACATCCACACCCTTAATAAGCGCATGCGGATGAGGGCTTCGCACAACACGCCCATGCAGAAGACCTGGCCCAAACTGGAGGTCATCTGTGAACAGCGCCTCCCCGGTGACTTTGTCAAGCGCGTCGACGCGGCGCACGCTTTCTCCAATCGGCGAGGGTACTGTTTTCATGTCTCTAGAATCAGCCATGTTAACCTCCCTCCTGTGCAACGGCTTGGATCGCTTCTACGATTCTTGTGTATCCGGTACAGCGGCATAGATTTCCCCTAAGAGCCTTCTTAATCTCATCCACTGTCGGATCCGGGTTGCGATCTAAAAGAGCTCGTGCTTGAAGGAGAACCCCCGGTGTGCAGAATCCACACTGCGTGCCCGTCAATTCGATGAATGCTTCTTGAAGTGGATCGAGTTGACCGTCGCTCGCCAACCCTTCAACCGTGCGAATATTGGCTCCATCCGCTTCCGCTGCCAGAACCAGGCAGGAGTTAACGGGCTCTCCATCCATCAAGACTGTACAAGCCCCGCATTCACCAGCGTCGCAGCCGCTCTTCACTCCTGTGAGGTTTAAGTGTTCACGAAGGAATGTGAGCAAGGTCATGTTGGAGGGAACCTCGCCGGTTTCCTCAAGCCCATTAATGGTGAAGGAGATTACATGCTTGTCCATCTAGGCCTCCTTCTTTAGCAACGACGAGACTTCTATCAAGCCTCGCCGGGTGAGTTCTTTGACCATAGCTTTGCGGTAGCGGGCTGAGGCGCGCACATCATCGATCGGTGTCGCCGCATCCTGGGCCGCATCGGCTGCCATCTCAATCACCGCATCTGTGAGGGAGTTCTGTGCGAGAATCTCCTCCGCTTCATGAACTCGAATAGGAGTGGGAGCGACGGAGGCAAGCGCGATCCGGAAGTGAAAGCCGGAAGGAACATCCGTATCAGGGTGACCCATCACGGCAGCACCGACGATAGCCAGATCACCGCCTGCATTGCGTCCAATCTTCAAATAACGGCCTTTCCATCCCTTCGGTTGGTTGCGGAAGTTAATTTTGGTTAGAAACTCACCTTCTTCCAGCGCGTTGACGCCCGGTCCCTTGAAAAAGTCTTTGATAGGGATCGTCCGTTCTCCGTTTGGACCGAGGGTAGTTAGATCGGCTTCCAAAACAAGAGCAGCCGGGGCCGTGTCTGCCGCGGGTGAGGCGTTGCACAAATTCCCTCCAATCGTCGCCCGGTTCCGAAGTTGATAGGAGGCAACCGATTCTGCAGCTTGAGCCAGCAGCGGATAGTGCTTGAGCACATCCGGATTTCGAGCGAGAGCGTTCATCGTCACTGCAGCACCTACAGTGAGCCCGTCCTTCTTGCTAAACACGATCGTGTCCATACTCGGGAGTTTTTTTAGATCTACGAGGATGTCGGGGGCTGAGTTGCCATTTCGCATTTGAACGAAAAGATCGGTACCGCCCATGAGAATACGTGCGGTAACTCCTTTCTCTTGGAGCAAATCGATCGCCCTCTCAGTGGTTTCGGCTCGTATATAGTCAAATTGTGGAAGTTCCGGCAGCGGCAATTTCATG
>CAYLOO010000024.1:0-31862 GCA_964385355.1 uncultured Anaerolineaceae bacterium | reverse complement strand
ACGAGAACCGGACCGGCTTCCTGCCAGTCCGCATTGGTCAACCCTTCAATTTACCAGCTCTCCTCTACGTGTTCACTGCCGCTGGGATTAATTCCTAATCGGATGATAATTTCGCTAAAAGCGCCTGCCAATCATAGCCGATGACGAGGGCAACATCGACCTCGCCTTCTGGAAGAGTCTGGAAGAGCACTTGGCTTTGGGTCAAATCCAATAGGTTAACAAGGTATTGGGTCGTGTAGGGATTCCCGGTGTAATCGATAATGCGTGTCGTCGGATAATCCATTCGATCGGCATTCGCAATCTCCGTGACATTGAACCCCAGATCGCGTAAAGTATCTGCAAATTGCCCGGCCAGCCCCTCCTGGCCCGCACCGTTCAAGACAATCACGCGGGCAAATTCATCCTCTGCGGCAGCTTGCGGATCTCCGGTGTCAACTGATGGGCCAATGGCCCCCGTCGCGGTGAAAATCTCATCGCGCAGCATGCGGATTTTATCCGGAACGGGCTTCAGAACATCCGCCGCTTCTCCACCATAGATAACCCTCTCAAAAGTCACCATTTCCGGTGGGCCGATCACCGCACGGCCGATGTTTTCAGAATTTATCTGAAAAACCATTAAACCAAGCGAAATCATCTGATCAAGCGCTAGATTCGTATGGATGCCGGAAGCCAATTCCTGGTAGAGTGCTGGAGCCTTGGTTACAAGCGTTGGGATCATGTTCAAACGCAGAATCTGTGAGCGGATAGCTAAAGCAACTTGCTGCTGGCGCGCTGAGCGGTCAAAATCACCACCCTCGGTATGCCGGGCTCTAGCATAAGCCAGCGCAATCTCACCGGAGAGCGTTTGTTTCCCTGGTTCCAGAGTTATGTTTGGAGTCAAAATCGGATCGACTTCAATTTCCTCGGGGACGTCAATCTCCACACCGCCGATTTCATCCACCATGCGTTCAAACGCCCCAAAATCAAGCTGCACATAGTAATGAATAGGCACACCCATAAACTTCTCGACGGTCTTGATCGCTAACTCGGGTCCACCCCCCGGCAGGCGATCTTGCTCACCCAAGACGTATGCGGTGTTGATTCTGCCGTGGCCGTATCCCGGAATCTCTACCCACAGGTCGCGGGGGATGGAAAGCATGCCCGCCGTTTTGGAAACCGGATCGAGCGTCACCAACATCATCGAGTCAGTGCGCGGTGCGCCTTCTCCGCTCTCCCAGTCACGGTAGTCAATCCCCATCAGCAGAACGGTAACCCGTTCATTTCCACTCCACGGATCAGGGAGCGTCTCCAGAACTGTAATGGTGGGCGTCGCCATATTGTCTATCTGCTGCGCCTTCGGGTCTCCGAAAGAAGGTAAGCCCGTCCCGGACCACGAAGCGGATAAATCTCGCACAAGAATATAGACAAGATAGGCGGACAACAACGCTCCAACGAGAAAAGTGCCTGCCAGGAGTCGTATCATCCAGGCCGGGAACGATTTTCTACTCGAGTTAGTGTGATTTTTAACTGACATTTTTCTCTAGGTTCTCTGGATTATATAGCTTAGATAGGGAAACGTTTCATCGAACCGGCGGATTATATCACGTTGGTTCTTGCCCACGAGCGGCTTGCTCCCAAAACTGCATCTCCGCCTCGAGCGCTGCCTCAAGCGAGGCGTATTTCTCGCCCAGCTTAACCAGTTCCTTCATGTCGGTCCCTGCGTGTTCCAGGGATAAGGAAACCTGTGCCATATCGGTTTCAATGGCGGCAATGCGCATCTCAATGGCGGCAATATCGGGCGCCTTGGGAGATCGTTTCTTAGATTTCCATTTGGTCCGTAGGGAAGCTTGCTCCCTGTCAGATCCCTTGACTCGTTCCTGCTCGCGGGCATCTAAGTAGCTCTGGTACCCATAGGGAAATACTCTCAATGAACGCTCGTCCGTTGAAATAACCCATACCTGGCTTGCCAGCGCCTGGACCAGATAGCGGTCGTGGGAGACAAGCAGGATCGTCCCCGGGAAGGAGCGAATCGCATCCTCGAGCGCTTCCTGCGAGGGAATATCGAGATGATTGGTGGGCTCGTCCAGCAGAAGGAAATTCGCTCCCTGCACGATGAGCTTGAGCAGCGCCACACGTCCGCGCTCTCCCCCGGAGAGCACCGCCATGGTTTTCTTCACATCGTCACCGGAGAACAAGAATCCACCCAGCAAGCTGCGCACCTTTGATGTTGTGATATCTGGAGAAGCAGACATCACCTCTTCTAGCGCTGTTCTCTCAGGTTGCAGTCCACCATGCGCTTGTTCAAAATATCCTAACTGGAGGCTTGCGCCAAGTTGGACCTCTCCCGTAAACGGTTCCACTTCTTCTAAAAGCGTCTTGAGCAGGGTCGTCTTACCCGAGCCATTGGGGCCAATCAACGCCACGCATTCTCCTCGCCTGAGGGTGATATCTGGAACGTCGAATAACGCCTGGTCATCCTTCCGAAAACCCACGACCAGATCCCTGGTCCTCAAAACAAGGTCACCAGACCGGTCGGGTTGTCTAAAGGCAATGTGGGCGGTTCTCTGTTTATTCTGAAGCCTGATTTCCTCATCGCGAAGCATGCGATCCAATCTCTTTTGTCGCCCCTGCGCCTGGCGGGTGTTCTGCCCAGCGATATTGCGTTGTATATAATCACGCTCTTTTCGGATATGCGCCTGCTGGGCTTTGAAGCGTGTTGAAAGGTGTTCTAACCTCTCCCTTCTCTGCTGGAGGTAAGCGGAGTAGTTGCCTCGATAGGTTTCGAGTCCCGCGGGAGTGAGGTCCCAGACTGTATTGGCCACTCGATCAAGGAAGAATCTATCGTGTGAAACGACAATCACAGCGCCTGGCCAATCACGCAGCCATCTCTCTAGCCACTCAATCGCATCGATATCCAGATGATTGGTCGGCTCATCTAATACAAGCAGATCCGGATCCTCCAACAGCAATCGAGCAAATTGAATGCGTGTTCTCTCGCCACCGGAAAGTTGAGACATTGGCCGGTGAAAATCATCCTTAATGGAGAACCCCATACCGCTTAGAACCTGCCTTATGCGTGCTTGATACAAGTACCCGCCGTCGCGCTCAAAAGTTTCCTGCAGCGCCCCATAGCGCGTCATCGCCTGATCCACAAGCTGTGGGTCTGCCATGGACCTCTCGAGTTCGGCAAGCTTCTCCTCGCGAGAGCGCAAGTCCCGGAAGGCTTCCAGCCCAATTTCCCAGGGCGTCTGATCATCAGATCCGATTCCGGGCGATCGGTCCACTGTTGCCTGGGGGAGGTAACCAGTCTGCAGGCCTCTTGGACGCTGAATTGAACCCTGATCCGGAGACTCAAACCCGGCCAAGATGCGAAGCAAGGTGCTCTTGCCAACTCCATTCGGTCCCACCAGGGCGATACGAGCCTGATGGGAGACAGAAAGTGTCAGTCTCTGGAGGACGTCCTGATCTCCATACGACTTGCTTAGATCAACCGCTTGTAGAAGTGACATGGGATCTCGCGGGGGATTATAACCCAGGCCCTCCCACAGATCGCGAGCGGCGATTTTCCACGTCGATGGACGCTGGGCTATAATTCCCATAAACCCCAAGAGGGTATTGTTGAATGTTTGATCTACCATCTTCAAGTTATCGCAGTCTAATGATCGCCGCCATAATTCTGGCCATCATCGGCTGGTTGGGTTTATTTCTGCTGCTCATTGGCACTCTCCCCACCGTGGGTCCACGATGGCTCTTCTTCTTCCTGCTCGCACTGGCAATCACTGGCACCACACTTCCCTTTATTTGGCTGCTTCACCGCCGGTTCGCCGAGGGGCCCGATCTGCCAGCAGTGATCCTTCTGCGCAGGGCACTGCTTGTCGCACTCTATGGCGAGTTGTGCGTCTGGCTGCAAATCAACCGCAGTCTAAATCTCTCGCTCGCGATCCTGCTTGGGCTTGGTCTGGTTGCGATCGAGTTGTTCCTACGAATGCTGGATCGCAGCAGATGGAGGCCGAATCGGTGAGCTTGCGAGACATCCCTTCTGTCGATCATCTCCTGAGCCATCCGCAAGCTGCTTCTCTACTTTCTGCTTACGGTCATGCTCTCAGCGTTCAAGGTTTCCGAGAGCAGCTCGCGCTCGCCCGCCAGGCTGTACTGGATGGGGCACCCTCACCGGACGAACAAACTCTCATCAACCAAACGGGCGAAATGCTTACCGCCTGGCTCACACCCACGCTGCGATCGGTGATCAACGCCACTGGCGTCATCATCCACACCAACCTGGGTCGCTCCCCATTGAGCCGCGCCGCCCGGGAGGCGATACTCTCCGTCAGCACCGGCTACAGCACGCTCGAGTATGACCTTCAGCGCGGCCGGCGAGGCAAACGCGATATGCACGCTGAAGCGCTGGTCACTCGGCTTACAGGAGCAGAATCTGCGCTGGTCGTGAACAACAACGCCGCCGCCGTTCTCCTGGCGCTCACGAGCCTCGCTCGCCGCAAACAGGTATTGATCGCCCGCTCCCAGCTCATCGAAATCGGAGGCGGATTCCGCATCCCGGACGTGCTCAAGCAATCCGGCGCCAAGCTGGTCGAAGTGGGAACGACGAATCGCACCCATCTGAGAGACTTCGAATCCGCAATTGAAGATCGAACAGCCTTGATCATGCGTGCTCATCATTCCAATTTCAAGATCGTAGGGTTCACTACGGAACCCTCCCTCACCGAACTGGTCGAACTCGGCAAACGCCGCGGCATTCCTGTGTTGGATGACCTCGGCTCCGGCGCGTTGCTCGACACAGCACAGTTCGGCCTGGGGCATGAACCAACCGTGCAAGAATCACTCCAAATAGGGTCGTCACTCGTAGCATTTTCGGGGGATAAACTACTCGGTGGTCCGCAGGCTGGTATCCTGGTAGGGAAGAAAGCTTTCATCGGCAAACTTCGCCGCCAACCGCTCGCCCGCGCCGTTCGACCCGATAAGCTCTGCCTGGCGGCGCTTTCCGCGACTTTGCTGCATTACATGAAAGGGAACGCAACATCGGAAATCCCTGTGTGGCAGATGATCACCGCCACCGAGGATTCTATAGAAGCACGCGCTGCAGCCTGGAGAAACCACCTGGGACAGGGGGAAATCATCCCTGGTCGTTCAACCGTCGGAGGGGGCAGCCTTCCCGAGGAAACTCTACCCACCACGCGTCTCGCCCTGGAGATGAAGCACCCGAATGCCTTCGCGGGTCGGTTGCGCGAGGTGGACCCACCGATTATCGCTCGAGTGGATGATGACCGGGTCGTCTTGGACCCAAGAACGGTACTGACCGACCAAGAAGCCGATCTATTAAAGGGGATCGAGCTTGTTCTCAAGCGTTGAAATCCGCAGCGCCTTGAGGGCGCAGTTGGGATCGCAGGACGCATGCAATCCCGACACACCTTAGCCCAATGTCAGGAGCGCAATCATGAAAACCGATATCGACCGCCTGATGAAAGAAGCCGATCTCGATGCTTTGCTCGTCTTCGGCCCCGCAGCCCACAATGCACCAATGACCTATTTCACCGGTCTCGCACATCTTTCCGTTGGTTTTCTACTTAAAATACGTGACGGGAAGGCGATCCACTTCCACTACCCGATGGAGCGCGAGGAAGCCGCAGCCACGGGGCTGGAAACCAAGGACATCTTCGCAGATTATGATTATCCGGCACTGCTCGAACAAGCGAATAGGGACGGCAACCAGGCTCACGCGCTGCTACTTGAGAAAGTTCTCGCCGAGTATAAAATCCACGGTCGCATTGGCATCTACGGCAAGATCGAATTCGGGCATTGGCTTAGGACCATCGATTTCCTCCGCATCAAATTGCCCGATGTTGAAATATTGGGTGAGGACATGCTGCGCTCGGTGATCTCGCAGGCGCGTGTGACCAAAGACGATAGCGAGATCGAACGGATCCGCGCCATGGGACGCATCACCATCGCTGTTGTCGGAGACGTTGCCGGGTACTTAACCTCCCATAGTGTTAAAGATGGCTACCTGGTGAATCGCGAGGGAGAGCAGCTCACAATAGGAAATGTCAAACGCAAAATCAACCTCTGGCTGGCGATGCGCGGCGCTGAAAATCCTAATGGATCGATCTTCGCTGTTGGGCGCGACGCCGGGATTCCCCACAGCACCGGAACCCATTCAGATCCCATCCCGGTAGGAAAAACCATCATCTTCGATATCTACCCCTGTGAAGCTGGTGGAGGCTATTTCTATGACTTCACGCGGACATGGTGTCTTGACCACGCCCCGGATGAGGTCCTACAAATCTACGAGGATGTCCTGGAAGTATACGAGAAAGTATATTCTGCGATCAGACCCCATAAACCCTGCCGCGATTACCAGATCCAAACTTGCGAACTCTTTGAAGCGAAGGGGCACCCGTCCATCCTTTCCAATCCCCTGACAACCGATGGTTATGTTCACAACCTCGCTCACGGTATCGGGCTTGACGTTCACGAAGCGCCGAGTTTCTACACGAAATTTGATGATACGTTGCTACCCGGGTCGGTGATCACCGTCGAACCCGGGCTCTATTACCCTGACCGCGGGCTGGGAGTTCGCATTGAGGATACCGCCTGGATGCGCCCGGATGGTGTCCTTGAGACTTTAGTCGAGTTCCCGAAGGATCTCGTCCTCAAGATGCAAGGAGCATGAGAACAAGCCAACCAGGTGTGAAGAGTGAAAGCGAGAAACTCATGAGCGAAGAGACACGCATTCTGGGGATAGAGACATCCTGCGACGAAACCGCAGCGGCTGTTCTTGAAAACGGCCGTCATATCGCCTCAAATATCATCGCTTCTCAGGCAGAGATACACGCCGAATACGGCGGCGTCTTCCCGGAGATGGCTTCACGCGCTCACATCGAAACTATCCATCAAGTTGTTTCCAGCGCTCTCGCTGAGGCGCATGTAGGCTTGGAGTCAATCGATGCTATCGCTGTCACGCGTGGGCCCGGCTTAGCCGGTTCACTTGTCGTTGGCCTGAATATGGCAAAAGGTCTTGCAATGGGAGCGGGCCTGCCGCTTCTGGGAATTAATCACCTGGAAGCCCATCTATATTCCATCTGGCTTGTCGAAGAAGAAGAGCCCTCATTCCCTCTTCTTGGATTGATCGTCTCGGGTGGGCATACGGAATTACTATTAATGCGTGATCACCTCCAGTACGAACGGCTGGGAGGCACTCTCGACGACGCCGCGGGTGAAGCTTTCGACAAAGTCGCGCGCTTGTTCGGTCTCAGCTATCCCGGTGGTCCAGCAATAGAAGAAATATCCAAAGATGGAGACAGGGATGCTTTTGATTTCCCGCGCGCCTGGATGGAAGATACCTGGGATTTTTCCTTCAGCGGATTGAAAACGGCAGTTTTACGTGAAGTGCGCTCGCTGCAACCCAATCTCGAAGCGGGTGTGGACGCCCCTGAAGAGGATCTGCCGATTGCCGATCTCGCCGCTTCGTTTCAGAATGCCGTGGTGGATGTGCTTGTCGGGAAAACGCTCGCGGCGGCAAAGGAGTTCAACGCCAACGAAATCCTCGTCGCCGGCGGGGTATCCGCCAACCAATCTTTACGATCCTCCCTTCAGACAAAATCTAAAATTCCAGTTCGAGTTCCACCCCTGGCTTTATGCACCGACAATGCGGCGATGATCGCCGCAGTGGGCCATCGTCGCTTCCTGAATGGTCAGCGTGACGCGCTTGATATCGACGTTCTCCCAAACTGGCCTCTGACCAGTTGATTGCACGTCCGTGCTCGGCCCGCATCCTGAACACAAAATCTTCGCCTCCGTCTCGGCATCGATAGTGAAGCCGAATGAACGAAGGCGAGGATGTGAATGCCTTTTTCTATGTAGCAGTTTAATATTCGTCTATTCGGATTCAGCGTGGTCCTTGCAGTCACCATGACCATGGCCGTGGCCATGTCCGTGTCCATGTCCTTCACCATGACCGCCGCAGTTTCCACCTTCAGACAGTTCTCCATCCCGAAAATTCGATAATGCTTCCTGCACCGTGCCGGTAGCTCCAGTGGCGGTTTTAATTCCATAATTGTCGAAGAATGCATCCGCTCGCCGGCCCATTCCACCACTGATCATCACATTCGCTCCAAGCGAGGCGATATATTCAGGGATCTGCCCGGGTCCGTGTCCCTCAAAATAGGGGTTGTCAACAACCTTATCTTCCTTTGCCGTCTCGTCTTCAAAATCCACGATGACGAAATAAGGGCATCTACCAAAGTGTTGACTCACCTTACTCTCTAGACCTTTATTATCCTCAGTTGAAATTACGAATCTCACGTTCTAACCTCCATATTCCCTCGCAGGGGATGGCCTATCGTATCACGATAGGTCTCACATTTATTCCATCATGTTAACTTCTTCTAATCCTTCCCGTTTTTGTGCAATCAACTTGACCCCCGCGCGGTGAACCTGCCCGAAATTCCCACCCTGGCACACCGCTCTCAAAACCCCTTCGATATCGATAATTTGCGATCCGGCGAGGATGTCAATCCCATATTCGAAGAGCACCGGACTCATCGGTGTGCTGGGCCCGAGCACAACGACCAAAGCCTCTGGCGCACACAGCTCGAGCAGAGACTCCAGCGTGCGATTGATTAAAGCCATGCTCGTGATCGCCACAACGTCCGCTTGCGGTATAACCTCAGAGGCCATATCTGCTGGCAGATCACCCTGGTGCGGCCTTAGCTCCAGGACTTGAAGCTCGCCTACCTTAGTTCGAAGGCGCGGCACGAAAGGGAAATGTCCAATCAAGGCAACAGTCCTGTTTGCACCATATCGAGCAAGGAGTGATTCCGCTTGTTCTTCCTCAATCCTCTCAGGGATTGGATCCGGCAGTAACGCATTGAGCGCCGCGACCCCTACGCTGGATAAGACCGGCGAATCCTCCTCAAATGCAAATTTTACAAGTTCACGACCTGTGTACCGCGTTAGTTCACCCGCCTCCGGTACGGCCGGTTCACCTCGTTTGTGGGGTTCTGAGAGCGTTGACGCAAGACCGCACCTTCGGTCTCCGCCCTGGATCACTACAACGGCAGTCCAATGGAGACCCACCCGGACTCGCTCAACCTCACCTTCCGGCACTTGCGCAATCAGATCATCAATCAGATTCATAACCCATCTTCGTTCATGCTACGCTGATAATAAGACACCAGTAGGCGCTCGACATCAACCTGTGGTTGTCCAATGGCCATCACCTTTTAATCAGACTGGACGGCTGCCTTTAACGAGCGGTAGACCAGGGTGGCTCGAACCATTCAATAAAACAGTTCAAAATACTTGGTTCTACGTCCCCTCCCCATAGCCGGGTAACACGAGCTCCTTATCCCCTACCTTAAATCGCCAATACGGAGTCCATGCAATCCCGAACAAATCCACACGGATATTTTTCTTATAGGGCGCAATCACGGTCTCCTCAACATCCAGAGCCACCTGTTCCCAGCGCTCTTGGATTTCATCAATTTCCTGGGTAAGTTCTTCCTGTAAATCATCCAACTCCTGCATAAAATCATCGATGACCTCTTGCGACTCCTTTAAGTCGGCTTTCGCCTTAGAAGTCATTCTTCGTTTCGTCAACGAGGATGAAATTCGCCGAGTGCTGCGTGACCCGGAGAATAATCCAAAGACATTTTCTGCAAGCGTCGCCACCTCCTCCAGTTTTCGGGAACCCAGTTCGGCTTCATCCTCAGCCAATTCGCGCTGTTCCTTTGTCAGTCGGTCTTCAATGCGCTTGATTTTGGTCTTATACTTCTTCTCAAGTTTTTTTACCTCGATATCCGCTGCTTCGCCCGCAACCGCACTGCATTGTCTCTGAAACTCAGCTTCCGATATTCCCGGGGCCGCGAATTGTTTTAGCGCTGGATTTGATGGAATCTTCAAGCCCGCACCGTGGAAAATGTAATCCTGAAAATCCGTCTCTATCACTTTCAGACTCTTGGCGTCTTTAAGGGGCGCCTCTAACGCCGCAAACTGAGCGTCAGAACTCGGGCCAGAATCAAACGAAGCTGGCTCAAGAGGGGGAATCGTCCAATCATCCCAGCGGATGAATCCTTTTGGGTCCACATCCTCTGCTATCGCCGCCACCGATTCAACATGATCGAGATTAATTTTCCGGTCAAGATAACGTACATCTGCCTGGGCGAGTAAAGCGGGTTTATACATCAAACCAAGAACTTCCGAATTTTCTGGACCGTGGATCGCCTCCTTCAACGCTTGGCTGGAAGTTATGGTATTGGGGAGAAAGAACTCGGAAATACCCGTAGGAACCCGGGGGCGCCTGGTTCCTGCAGCTTCATTAGCTGCGCCTACCTTATCGACCTTTGCCTCCACATTCGACACGTCACGGGCGGTTGTCGAAATCGGAGACTTATGCGCGCCGACCAAGGCATTAACTTCTCGGAGTTTCGTGCGTGTTATGGGGCCTCTTAGATAGGCCATTGCCCAGCGTGTCATAAAGATTTGCTGCTCTCGCTCGTGGACATTATTGAGCAAAAACACGCGCTTATCGAGGTTTGAGATCGTCCGATCCACCTCGGAGCGTTTAAATCCGCTCTTCCCCGCGTCGACAGATTCCAGTCCATCCAATAAACGAGATTTATCCTGCTCAGTCTGCAGCTTTCCCACGAACCACGTACCCGCATTGCTTAAGGCTTTGTAATCAAGATCGACTGGGTTCTGTGTTGTCAGCAAAACTCCCAACCCGAAGGCGCGTGCTGTTTTCAATAAACGCAGGAGCGGCGGTTTTGAAGGCGGATTGGCGACAGGCGGCAAGTAGCCGAAGACCTCATCAAAATACAGGATTGCCCGCAAAGAAGATGATCCCGGCTGCGCTCGCATCCAGGATTCCACCTCAGTGAGCAGCAATGTAGTAAAGAACATGCGCTCACTATCGGGCAGATGGGCGAGGTAAAACACGCTGTGACGGGGTTTACCACCCTCCGTCCAAAGTAATTGCCCTACATCCAAAGGAGTCCCATGGATCCAAGCTTCAAACGAAGGGGAAGCCAACAGATTGTTTAACCTCATCGCCAGCTCAAATCGATCGTCCTCAGGGAAGAATTGATCGATCTCGAAAGCTCCCAACTTTTCCAGAGGTGGGGACTGAATCTGATGGATCAGTTCTGTGATGTCCATATCCTGGCCGGCTCGCCAGGCGTTCTCAAAGAGATTGGAAAGCAGGATATGCTCGCGTGAACGAACAGGATCGGCTTCGATGCCCACAAGCCCGAGGAGAGCCGTAACCGTGCTTGAAATCCGCTCACGAGAAGCTTCCTTATTTTCCTCCCACGAGGCCTGCGGGGCTTTTAGCGAAGCGAGGATGCTTACTGGAATCCCGGCATCCGACCCGGGTGTGTAGACTGCGTATTCAACCGCATTCTGGACGTCTTTAATGCGTTGCGGTTCGATCCCCCATTCCTTCAACCCCCCTTTCCAGATCGCTGCGATTTTCTCAGCCATCTCTTCGACGGTTTGGTCCTCCCGGCGTGCCTCGTCCGGATCGATCCACGGCTGGAAGTCATCGGGAGCCAGATCCGGGAAATGGAGCAATAGATTGGCCATATCCCCTTTTGGGTCGATTAAAATCGCGGGGATGCCGTTCAGTGCGGCTTCCTCCAGGAAGTCGATACATAATCCCGTCTTTCCCGACCCCGTCATGCCTACGACCACGCCGTGAGTCGTTAGATCATCTGGGTCGTAGAGCAATGGTTTTGTCCCGGTCTTTCCTTTCTTCAGATCATAGGGGCGTCCCAAGTAGAACTTTCCGTCATAATCCACCACAAGACCTCCTTCGCGTTCTGCTGTTGACTCACTTACTTGCAGCCATATATATCCGCTCAAATTCTAACAGGTACTGCTGTGCAATTTCATCGCTATAAAGGACTAAAATATTCTCGTCGTTCTTTTCCTCAGCATTTCGAGAGAAATTATACGACCCCGTAATCACAATTTCACCATCAATCACCATTATCTTATGGTGCATCAGGTTACGATTGGTATCTAGCCGGAGATCCAATCCAGCCAGAACCAACTGCCCGAACTCGCTGCCCGAGTTATTGACTTGACCGCGCTCGATCACTCCCCTCACGCGCACTCCATCGGCATCCCGCGCTATCAAAGCTTCGGCCAGTGGATCCGATGTGAAAGTGAAAGCGAGAAAATCGATGCTCTCCTCCGCCGCGGAAACGAGAGACAAAAGCCTGTGTAAAACATGATCGTCCGGGGAGAAGTACACCTCCACCTCCATCCCGTTTATGTTTACACGTGCGTAGGGTGTATCTGCTTCTGATAGCGCGCCGAAGCGGTCATCCACGAACATCTCTTCAAACTCGCGAGTGAAACTCTGCGCGATCTTGCTGGAACGGATGTGGTTTAAGTTATTGTCGTTGCGGTACGCCCCGCTGATCGTGTAATTCATCGAGCCCGACCACACATCCAACTGGTCGATGACTGTGAACTTATGATGCATCAAGGACTCCCGACGATCAGCGATAACTGGAATCCCGGCGGCAATCAAATCTTGTATTTCACTATCAAGGATGTAATCACTGTCAACAACAACTCGAACATTGACCCCGCGGCGATCTGCGTCCAGGAGCGCGTCGCGCAGGCTCCATAGGTCCAGCCGCATCACGGCGACATCGACAGAATAGCGCGCCTCATCGATTGCCTGCACTAGAGCCGAATCCGGACCGCCATGCAGGCTGGACGATCCCGGGTCATCCTGCTGGCTGAAGTAAACATTGTGCCAACCCCCCTCGGCTGTCACTTCACCTACTGGCGGCGGGAGTGTATCCCTTCCAAGCAGCAGGTAAGCGACAAACATCGCAATGAGAATAGTCAATCCCGCAAGAGGCTTGAGCGAGTTAGCGATTATTCTTATGGTATCCGCAATGTTCCCTTCTTTTGGCAACCTCATTCTGATATTTTCCCCCCAAATGTTGTTTTATTATAATTAATCAAGCCCTTATCGGCATCGTTGCGCTGAGGTGTCCTTCGACAGGCTCAGGATATACTCCGCGATAAAAAAATCTCGCCCTACATCAGTGTTCATTTAAACATCGACGTGATTCATCACTCCCTGCGGTCGCCAAAAAAGGTATTCCTGGTTTATTACATCCAATTCCGAGAATATTTACACCGAGCACACAACGCACATCATCTTCTCAGAGAGGTTAGTCTGTTCTCCTGCGTAACCCCTCCAGGATCTCCCTCACCAAGCCCGGTCCCCGATACACTAGACCTGTGTAGAGCTGCACAAGTCTGGCGCCGGCGTCAATTTTTTCTCGAACATCGGCAAGGTCTAACACGCCTCCCACTCCGATGATCGGCAAGCTTCCGTCTGTAAACTTGTGAATTAAGCGAATAATTTCGGTGGAGCGCGCTTTAAGTGGGGCCCCGCTCAACCCTCCCGCTTCCTCACTATTCCTGGAACGCAACCTTTCCCTGGAGATCGTTGTATTCGTAGCGATGACGCCGTCCATATCCCATTTTAAGACTACTTCGACGGCATCCTTAAGCTCATCGCTTTGAAGATCCGGTGCTAATTTTATTATGAGGGGCACATCCTTTTGATATTGACCCTGCATCTTCGATCTACGCTTCGCAAGCCGTTGAAGTAAATCGTCAAGAGCATCTCGCGCTTGAAGCCGCCTCAATCCGACGGTGTTCGGGGACGAAACATTCACAGCGAGGTAATCGGCGAGCGGGTAAAAGATTTCCATCAATCTCAGGTAATCTTCAGCGGCGCCATCTAGGGGCGTTTCCAATCCCTTCCCGATATTGATTCCCAGAATCACCCCTGCGGGTACTCCCATGTTAAGGCGAGTACGCAGAGCATCCCCGCCTCGATTCGGGAAGCCCATGCGGTTGACCACCGCCTGGTCCTCTGGCAGCCTGAAAATGCGCGGTCGGGGGTTGCCATCTTGGGGTAATGGCGTCACCGTTCCCAATTCCAGATGCCCGAAACCCAGGCAAGCGAGTCCGTGCATCCCTAGACCATCCTTGTCATACCCGGCTGCCAGTCCGATCGGGTTGGGGAAAGTCAGCCCCCATAAGTTAACCTGCAGTGATGCATCATCGACACAGTAGTTGCGCTGCAAGATGGCGCGCAGCAGCGTCCATGCGCCCGCCATGGCGAGCATTTGTAATGTCGCCTGGTGAATCCTCTCTGGGTCTGTTTTGAATAGGATTGGGCGGAGGAAACGCTCGTAAGCCATCTACGGTCCTTCGAATGGTGGTCTTTACATTTCAGGATGCGTCCGAATGATGGCGACCAAACACGGAAAAACAGCATCTTTGAGTGAGCAATAATAGTCCTTCAACGCCCTCGCTTCAGGATTGTTATGAGTATGCGACGGATACAAAACGCATCATGATCCCTCTTGCTCCAGGAATACACGCACCTGCTTGGCATGTTCTATGGAAATGGCGCCGCTGCCTGACCAGTGTTCAATCAATTCATCCAAATTGAAGACCGCACTCATTTTGATGCCTCCATCGGACAGTTCCCGACGAGCACCGCTTTGTCGATCAATTAAGACAACCACATCGTGAACTTGAAGTCCGACCGTTTCGAGGCGCTCGATCGCCTCGAATTTGCTCGCGCCCGTCGTCGCTAAATCGTCAATCACCACAGCTGTCTCCCCGGGGGAGTATTCCCCCTCAATAACCGCCTGCGTTCCGTGTGATTTTACTTCCTTGCGCGGGTATATCATCGGGCGTTTGTTGATCAACCCAATTGCAGTGACGATCGGCAGCGCCGCATACGGCAGCGCCGCCATTCGATCAAACGCTAATTCGTTCAATAGAAGACAGTAGATCTGCGCCACGCTGTGTAATAAGCCTGGGTGTGAGATCAAACGTCGCAGGTCAAAATAAATAGGGGATCGAAGGCCGGATTTCAATTTGAAATCACCGAACTGCACACACCCCGATGAGAGGAGATCGTCCGCAAGATGCCAACGGTCCTTTAATGGGAGAGCTTCTGGAACGCCGATTTGTTGCCCTTGTTTGCGGGCTTGATTGATCCGGTCACGAAGTTCACGCGCTTCGCCACCGGGGTCTTCCGCCATGGCAATCCCGCGCGAAACGGGAACCAACACACCAAGCCCATCACCCCGCAGACCAGCGGATAGCGCTCGTTCAAGATCCGCACCTTGTGCACCAACTCCAGGAGCTAGCAGCCATAAATCGGGCGCTGCACGGCGAACAGTTGCCAGCGCATCCGGATCTGTTGCTCCAACGACGAGCCCCAAGTTGGCGTGCATGCTCCATTTAGCCGCCATCTTTGCGAGGTGAGCGTATAGTGGATCCCCGTCGTTGAGCATCAGCGACTGCAGGTCGTCTGACCCCGGGTTCGACGTCTTACAGAGGAGAAACACAGCCCGTTCAGGATCCTGCAGGAAGGGTTCAATCGAATCCCGACCGAGATAGGGGTGAAGCGTGACTGCATCCGCCCCAAGCTTTTCAAAAACAGCTCGCGCGTAGGCGCGCCCGGTGGAGGCGATATCACCTCGCTTTGCATCGAGGATAACGGGAATCCCGTCCGGTACCGTTGTGATGACATCCTTCAGCGCCTGCCAGCCCTGAGCGCCAAAGACTTCAAAGAAAGCTGCATTGGGCTTGTATGCGCTCGCCAGCGGAACCGTCGCTTCGATGATGCGCACGCAGAATTCCTGTGCGGCTCTAGCCGTGGGTTCCGGAAGGAGTTCTACATGCGGATCGAGACCAACACACAGAAGCGAGTCCGCATTCTGGATTCGTTGGGTTAGACGATCGAAGAAAGCCATGATATCCCTTTACGCCTTCCCGAGTACCATCGCTAAGAGCGCCATACGCAAGTAGAGCCCATATTCCATCTGGCGGAAATAAGCCGCACGCGGATCTTGATCGAGTTCCATGCTGATCTCACCTACTCGAGGCAGAGGGTGCATGACAATCATCTCATCCTTGGCGTTCTGCATCGTCTGCGGTGTGATTACATACACACCCTTGGCTTTCTCGTACTCCTTCGGGTCTTCGAAACGCTCCTTCTGAACTCGAGTTACATAGAGCACATCAGTCTCAGGCAGAACTTCATCGAGTTCCCTGAACTCTTTCTGCGAGACCCCCTGCCCGGAGAGATCCTTTATCAGTTCACTGGGCATGCGCAGGATCTCCGGCGAAACGTAATTGAGACGCACGACGAAAAGCGACAGCAGCCGCGCCAGCGAATGAACTGTGCGTCCGTGTTTCAGATCGCCAAGCATCGTCACGGTAAGGCCATCAACCCGCTCCAATTCTTCCATGATGGTGAATAGGTCGAGCAAAGCCTGCGTGGGGTGTTCCCCTGGCCCATCACCAGCATTGATTACCGGCTTCCGCGCGTACTCCGCTGCCAGCTTCGCCGATCCCACTTCCGGGTGACGGATCACGATCACATCCGCGTAACACTCCAGGGAACGGATGGTATCCGGCAATGACTCGCCTTTCGCCACCGACGAGTAATGGACCTCGTTAATCGGGATCACGCTGCCGCCCAAGCGCTCCATTGCCGAAAAAAACGAAGATGATGTGCGTGTTGAGGGCTCGTAGAAGAGATTCGCTAGAATCTTTCCTTTAAGCAGATCGAATGTCCCCACACGCTCGACCATCGCTCGCATCTCTTTGGCGACCTCGAAGATGTAGTCCAGATCCTGACGGTTAAACTGCAATACGGATAGGATGTCATTTCCATAAAACGGCGCCCCTCGTTGATCGCCAAAAGGGAGATGCGGGCTTTGAGCCCGCCGCTCATTAGGGGGAATAAAAGTTGACACAGAGCACCTCCTTCAATGATGTTGATTTATGTATTCAACGCTCCGTGATATCTCGGCCGAAACCAGGCGCAGCAAGCACTTGACCGTCGGCGAATACACATTGACCACGCAAAACCACACTTCGCACCTTTCCCTTCAAGCGCATACCCTCAAACGGGCTCCACCCGCATTGGCTTTGTAGATCCGTCCCACATACTTCCCATTCCTCGTTGAGATCTACTTCGATGCTGGTCTCATCTTGTTCGGGCAACGCGAAGATTCTCTTCGGGTTCGTGTACATGCGGTCGATTAGCTCCTCGTGCGTCAGACGACCGTCGCTCACCGCGCCTAAAAGCAACGCAAGCGCTGTCTCCAATCCGGGGTAGCCCGGCGGCGGCTGCGGACCGTCCTTCTCCTCCAAGGTATGCGGCGCGTGGTCGGTAGCAAAACAGTCGATCACATCGAGATTCTTCCAAAGCGCGTCCTGATCATTTGCGCTAGCGAGGCGTGGTCGCACCTCACTCCTCCCGGGACCGATCCGCGGCGAATCCGCATCTTTAAGGAAAAGGTGATGCGGCGCTACCTCACAAGTCACTCGCAACCCCTTCTCCTTCGCCGCCCGAATCAGAAGTATCTCCTCTCTGCTGCTGACATGGCAGATGTGCACTGACCTATCAAACAGCGCCGCGAAGAACAGAATCGCCGCCAGGCTTCGACCCTCGGCGTGCGCCGCCAGTGGGCGGTTGGAAGGCCAATTGGACACATGCGCATGCAGAAGCCCCAGGTTATCGAGCCTCAACGGACCGTATGTCTGATCCAAATAGAGCTTCAAGCCGCAAACCCGATCTGCGAGAGGGGCCGCGGTGTCCCTGTTATCTGGACCAGCGCCAAGATAGATGCCGTAGTCACAGTGCGCTTTCTCGCGAGCAGCTGATTTAGCCAACTCGAGGCTGGGCTCATCCGTCAACGGCGGTTGTGTATTCGGCATTGCCAATACAGTCGTAAAGCCGCCAGCCAGAGCTGCACGAGTGCCGCTGCCGAAGTCCTCTTTGTGAGTTGCACCCGGGTCACGCAGGTGGACATGGGGGTCTATGAGCCCCGGAAAATTGATAATCCTGTTCATTGGCGCCACCAAAAAAAAGGAGCCTTTCGGCTCCGGGTTTCGGGGTGTAAAAATGCCTGCCGAGCGGGGTTTGCCCCCAGGCAGGCCTCTCGTCGATCGTAACATTTGAATCGTGGCATGATTTAACCCCCGCAATTTTACGGCAAAGCCGCAATCTGTCAAGCGTTGGGAGACTTACAAATTTTGAGAACGCGTTATGCCTGGTGATGGAAGAGCGCATCGTTTGATCCTAAGATCCCCTTACTTGCCGAGGTATGATTAATTCAACTTCTTCGGGGCTTGAAGCCAGATCATCGAATTGAGAAGACACCGTTGAGTGGTTTCCACATTCGACCATCGTTACCGACTTGGTTTCTATCAAATAAAAATATATCATTACTCCAAATTAGCTATTAGACGAACCGGGGACATCTCTCAATCGAACTTCGGCAAACCGGAGATACTTATTCACAACATGTCGACCAATGTTCTTCATTACGGATATCCCATCCGTCTTTCATCGACATTTCTAAGACTCAGTTGGAGGTCTCGCCGTATCAAGGCTCCCAATTGCAGTTTCTTCCTGACCGCCGATTTAAAGGATAAAAACCTATGGATCCCGTGACGCTTGCCCGCCTGCAGTTCACCATCACTTGCGTGTATCACTTCTTTTTCGTACCTCTGACGCTGGGCTTGTCCATTCTCATCGCATTGATGGAGACTACGTACGTCCGGACCGGGAACGAACTCTACAAACGCATGACTAAATTCTGGGGGAAATTATTCTTAATTAATTTCGCCATGGGTGTAGTCACCGGCATTGTGATGGAGTTCCAGTTCGGGATGAATTGGTCTGAGTACTCTCGTTTCGTCGGTGATATTTTCGGTGCTCCGCTTGCGATCGAGGCTCTCCTGGCCTTCTTCCTGGAGTCCACATTCCTTGGAATCTGGATCTTTGGCTGGGACCGTCTCTCGCCCCGCATGCACGCGGCAACAATCTGGATGGTCGCGATTGGGTCGAACGTCTCCGCTCTTTGGATTCTGATTGCCAATTCCTTCATGCAGGAACCCGTCGGTTACGCTATTGAAAATGGTCGGGCTGTGATGACAAGCTTCTTTGCCCTGCTGAGCAACCCCCACGTCTGGGTCCAGTTCCCCCATGTAATCGCTTCAGGATTAACGACTGCAGCTTTCTTCATCCTTGGGATCAGCGCATATCATTTGTTCTACAAGAAGCGCGACTCTGAAATTTTCAAGCGTTCGTTCAAGTGGGGTGCCGTCGCCGGCGTGATCGGTATCTGTCTGGTGGGTCTCGGCGGCCATAGCCAAGCCCAGTACATGGTTGAAGCTCAGCCGATGAAGATGGCTGCGGGCGAGGCGCTCTGGCAGACAGAAGATCCCGCTGATCTTTCGCTGGTGACCCTCATTGATGAGGACCATCAGCGCAATGTATTCGACATCCGCGTCCCGCGAGCGCTCAGCCTGCTGGCCCACAATCGTTTCGATGGAGAGGTTAAAGGGATCAAGGACATCCAGCAGGAGTACAAGGCGCTGTATGGGCCAGGGAACTACATTCCACCAGTGACCATAAGCTACTGGTCGTTCCGCGCCATGGTGGGAGTAGGTTCCCTGATGCTGCTCCTTGCCTTCTATGCGCTATTTCTTGTGCTGACCAAACGTCTTCCAAAGGCAGATCGATTCCTGCGCTGGATGCCCTATGCCATTGCGCTGCCCATCATCGGCACGTCAACCGGCTGGATTTTTACCGAGGTGGCCCGCCAACCGTGGATCGTCTTCGGCATCATGCGTACAGAGGATGCAGCATCACCAAATGTATCCGTCAACATGCTGTTGACATCGCTCATCGTTTACACGTTGCTCTACGGCGTGCTCATCGTGGTCGATATCTATCTGCTTGCGAAATATGCAAAAGATGAAACGCCAATTAACGAAGGACTCGGCGACACCGTAGCGTAGCCTTTTATTAGGAGGTCTGCCATGGATTTGAACACTGTCTGGTTCATCCTCATCGCTGTGTTGTTTACCGGCTATTTCTTTCTCGAAGGCTTCGACTACGGTGTGGGAATCCTGCTGCCTTTCCTCGGCAAAGACGAGGAAGAACGGGGGAGGATCATCGCAACCATCGGCCCGCATTGGGACGCGAATGAAGTCTGGCTCATCACTGCCGGGGGCGCGATGTTCGCTGCCTTCCCAAATTGGTATGCCACGATGTTCAGTGGTTTTTATCTTGCTTTGCTGCTCCTGCTCGTAGCCTTGATCACGCGCGGCATTGCCATCGAATTCCGCAACAAGGACATCCGCCCGAAATGGCGCTCCACATGGGACTGGCTGATTTTCGGCGGCAGTCTGGTTCCCCCACTCCTATGGGGCATCGCCATGGCAAACTTGCTCCTCGGCACCCCGATTGATGCCGACATGACCTATATTGGCGGTTTCTGGAACCTACTCAACCCCCACGCGTTGGTCACTGGCCTAGCGTTCCTGGCGATCTTTACCCTGCATGGCGCGACCTTCCTCAGCTTAAAACTAGATGAACCGATCCTGGAGCGGGCATTCGCTGCTGCGCGAAAAATATGGTCGGTAGCCCTGGTTGTGGGCTTTTTCGCTTTCGGCGTCGGCTACTTCGTAACCGATATGTACGAACGCCTAGGTATCAACCCCGGACTGGTTCCCATCAGCGCCGGGGCAGCCATGGTGGCCGCGGGGTGGTTCATCCGCAAGAAACATAGCGGTTGGGCTTTCGTGATGAGTGGGATATGCATCGCCTTCTCCTCTATCACCTTCTTCGTGGGGCTATTTCCTCGGCTTATGGTTTCCAACCTCAATCCCGAGTGGAGTCTTACGATCTACAACGCCTCGTCTAGCCCCTACACACTTAAAGTGATGACGATCGTCGCCGCGATCTTCGTTCCGCTTGTCCTGCTGTACCAGGGCTGGTCCTACTATGTCTTCCGAGGGAGGGTTACACGCGATAGCAAGCTGGAGTACTGAACGGTTATCGGACCCGGAAATGCTCCCCCGCAACTTAATCCGCTTCGGTCCCGAGGACCTAACACAAAGATCCAATCGTTTCCCTCGGGGCCTCCGCGTCCTCATTGGCAAGAACAGTTGGGGGTTCCCCGCTGAAACTGTTTGCGCAACCCCATCCACTCGTCACAGATCTGGCGGAGGAGCATCCTTGTGAAATTGGATCGCAGGCTCCTATCCAGCACGGGGACAGCTCACAAGCCGCTGGCGATAACTATCGCCCTCGGGACAGCAGATGGCATCGCTGTTGTCTTCCAGGCTTGGGCCATCAGCCGGATCGTCAGTGCAGCATTCCTCACTGGCGCTGGTATAGCGCAAGTCCAATCAGAGTTGATCCTGCTTCTCTTACTGAGCCTGCTGCGGTTGGCTCTATCAACGTTCAGAGAAGTCGCTGCACAACGCGCTGCGAATCTCGTAAAATCCGATATCCGCAGCCGCCTGCTCTCCCATCTACTTGCTCTCGGCCCAGCCTACACAACCGCTGAACGCAGCGGAGAACTGACGAACACGATCCAGGAGGGCGTCGAGTCGCTCGATGCATACATCCGTCAGTATTTACCTCAGTTAGCGCTGGCCGCTATTGTCCCCCTCGCAATTTTCCTCTTCATCCTGCCGGTCGATCTCCTGTCCGCTTTCGTGCTTCTGCTCACCGCCCCTCTCATCCCCATCTTCATGGTGCTCATCGGTGACGCCGCGGAGGTGCAAACTCGGCGTCAATGGTCCGTCCTCAGCGGCATGAGCGCCACCTTTCTGGATGCCATCCAGGGCCTCACAACACTCAAACTGCTCGGTCGCAGCCGGGCGATGATTGCGGAGATCGTCAACATCTCCGACCGTTTTCGCCATTCGACGATGCGAGTCCTGCGAGTGGCCTTTCTCTCCGCGTTCGTCCTGGAAATGGTTGCTACGATCAGCACTGCGGTTGTCGCGGTTGAAATCGGGCTGCGCCTGCTATACGGCCGCATCGAATTTGAACAAGCCTTTTTCGTCCTACTGCTCGCACCAGCGTTCTATCTTCCCTTGCGCTTGCTCGGAACCCGGTTCCACTCCGGCATGTCCGGCGTTGCCGCAGCGCAGCGCATTTTCGACATCCTGGATCAACCAGCACCCGCGGCCAAAATTAATCAACCTGACGATCGCCAACATCTCGAGTTTCATGAAGCGATCGAATTTAGAAATGTTCGTCTTGCGTATGAGGATGGCAAGCGTATCGCGCTTGACGGTGCGACTTTCGCCATCCCCCAGGGCAAAATCGTGGGGGTCGTAGGTCCCACCGGCTGCGGCAAGTCAACGCTCGCCCATCTTCTCCTGCGCTTCGCAGAACCCGGGAGTGGTGAGATCCTGATCGATGGGATGTTACTGGAGGATATTGATGCAGAGGCATGGCGCAGGCTGCTTTCCTGGGTGCCGCAACAACCCTACATCTTCAACACCAGCGCGGCCAAGAATATCTGCTTTTCCCGACCACAAGCTCATTTCACCGAGATTAAAACCGCGGCCGAGCGCGCCGGCGCACACAACTTTATTGGTTCACTTCCACAGGGATACGACACCATTTTGGGGGAAGGCGGCTCGCGCCTTAGCGGCGGTGAGGCGCAGCGAATCGCAATCGCACGTGCGTTCCTCAAAGAGTCGCCTATCATCATCCTCGACGAGGTAACCGCTCATTTAGATGCAGAGATTGAAGCCGAGGTCCTGGATAGCCTTCGCGATCTACTCGCAGGACGCACCGCTCTCATCATCGCACATCGGCTGCGAACCGTGATAAACGCCGACGAGATCCTCGTTCTCTCTCGGGGTCAAATTATCGAGCGCGGTACCCATGAAGAACTGCTTCGGACTCATGGTTTATACGCCGAAATGATAGCCGTGGGAGGCGCGTCGTGAGGGGCACAGCCCGCCGCCTTCTAGAACTTTCTATACCCTTCACAGGGAGAATCGCGTTTTCTATGCTGCTCGGCGCTCTCACCATTGCCGCCGGAATAGGTTTGCTGTCCACCTCGGCCTACCTCATCGCTCGAGCCGCACTACATCCTTCCATCGCTGAACTTCAAGTGGCAATTGTGGGCGTACGCTTCTTCGGTATCACCCGCGGGGTTTTTCGCTACCTGGAGCGGCTTCAGACCCACGACACAGCTTTCCGTCTGCTCGCCAGATTACGGGTGTGGTTTTATGAACACCTGGAACCGCTGGCGCCCGCACGATTGTTAACCCAGCGCAGCGGCGACCTATTGAGCCGCATCGTCGCCGATATCGAAACACTACAGCACTTCTTCTTGCGGGTGATCGTTCCGCCGGGTGTTGCCGTAGCGATGATCTCCGCGGTAACTTTCTTCATGTCGCGCTTCGACATCTGGTTATCGGTGCAGCTCCTGTTTTTCCTGCTTATCGCCGGTTTGGCCATACCCCTGCTGACAAACCGAATGGCAAAACCTTTCGGCGAGAGGGAAGTCGATCTGCGCAGCGACCTAAATGCCGCACTCGTCGACGGTGTTCAAGGGAACGCCGACATCCTGGCCTTCGAACAAGGTCCTTCCCATCTTGCCCTGGTGTTCAATTTGACGACCGACATCGCCGCCACGAGGGAGAGGAACGCCTGGATCGCTGGTCTATCCATCGGCCTCGTTGGGCTTACAACCAATCTGGCCGTAATGGCGACATTGCTGCGGGCGATACCGCTCGTCCAATTCGGGATGCTGGAAGGGTATCTGCTTGCCGTCGTCGCCATAGCCACGATCGCCAGCTTCGAAGCGGTCGCTCCCTTACCCGACGCTTTTCAACACCTCGAGAGCAGCCTCACAGCAGCCAGGCATCTTTTGGAGATCGTCGACGTGCCCCCCGCAGTGGTAGATCCAGAATCACACAAGCCTTTGCCGGAGTCGACCCAAATTCACGCCTCGAAGCTCACCTTTCGCTACGCTGACGCTCTTCCCCCGGCGTTGCGAGAGATCGATTTCGATATCGCTCCGGGGCGTATTCTCGCTGTTGTTGGACCGAGCGGATCAGGCAAGTCCAGCATCGCTCATTTGCTGCTCAGATTCTGGGATTACTCAGAGGGTCAAATCCTGCTCGGTGGAACGGATCTGCGCTCACTAAAACTCGAAGAACTTCGCTCATTATTCAGCGTGATCTCGCAGAATACCTACCTATTCCACGGCAGCATCCGCGATAACCTATTGTACGCAAAACCCGATGCAGGAGATGCCGAAATCTTCGCTGCGCTCGAGCAGGCTCAACTCCTCGCCTATGTCCATGCCCTGCCTCAAGCCCTCGATACACAGATCGGCGAGCGCGGTCTGATGCTCAGCGGAGGTGAAAGGCAGCGTCTTGCCATCACCCGCGCTGTACTCCGCGATGCACCAATATGGATCGCCGATGAGCCAACTGCGAATCTCGATCCGTTGACCGAGCATGAAGTCATGCGCTCGCTTAAAGGTCTTATGCGCCAACGCACATCTCTTCTGCTCACACATAGACTTGTCGAGTTGGAGGATGTCGATGAGATCCTCGTTCTCCAAGAAGGGCGGATTGTCGAACAGGGCGACCACAATTACCTGTTGAAGGCTCATGGTCTTTACTACCGCATGTGGTCTCACCAACGCCAGGCTGACGGGATGGAAATCGTCTGACTGAACCCCAGAGCGAGGATAATCCACCAATCATCACCAGTGCTCGCCCACGTTTATCAACCAACTGGAATATCTTCGCGGTAATCACCTACCCGAAAAGCGGAAGCAATCGACGAGGTGATCGTCTATGATGCCCACCGCCTGCATGAAGGCGTAGCAGATTGTGCTCCCAACGAACTTAAAGCCGTGCGCTTTGAGCGCCCTAGACATCGCCTCTGATTCTGGGCTGGACGTTGGTATGTCCTGCCAGGTCTTCGCCAAGGGTCCCTTCAGCGTCTTCCCCTCTGTGAAGGACCAAAGGAACTCCGAGAAGGAGCCGGGCCTGTCCATGATGTCCAGGTAAGCCTGGGCGTTGGTGATTGCCGCGTTGATCTTGAGCTTATTTCGGATAATTCCTGCATCCGCCAGCAATCGCGCCCGATCCCGATCATTGTAATTGGCGATGCGTTCTGGATCGAAGCCATGGAAGGCGCTGCGGAAGTTCTCCCGCTTATGAAGGATAGTGCGCCAGGAGAGGCCAGCCTGGAAGCTGTCGAGGAGAAGATGCTCAAAAAGCAGGCGGTCGTCGTGCACGGGGACACCCCACTCTTCATCATGGTATTTCTCCATGAGCGGGTCACCCGTTCCAAAGCAGCGTTTAATATCTTCCATTGAATAGCTTTCCTCCGCTGGCTCGAATAGCTTTAAAACTAGCTCTGACAATTCTGGTTGCAGTTTCCAGTAACTACATTAATCCTTTGCGGCTTGTTGGGCCGCCATCATCGCCCGTGTCCGTACTTCCTGCTTCTTGTAGGCGATGATCTTAAGCAAATCATTGAGCCATTTCGTCCCGCCGGTAACGAACAGCGCCGTCAGGAGGACATCCAGCCAGGGCATGCGCGTCACCCCAAACGGGCTCAAGATGCGCAGACCGAGCCCCAGCGTCAGGAGTAAGCCGACAACCAGCGATACGGCGCTCAGGATCCACTCCTTGTGCGGCTTGATTACCTTATCCAGAATTGGATCCAGCAGTTCAATCAATTGCTGCAGGGCGAAGCTGACAATGAAGACTGGGCCTAGAGATTCAACGAGAGGGTTCACCAGGTTGCCGCCTTTCTCTTCAAGGGAATAGGTAGAGATAATCCCAAGCTGGATACGTGATTCAGAAGAAGGTCTACATGAATGCAACCCAAGTGTACAAGATTCTTATGCTCTGGTCTCTTATAGGTTTGTTTTTACTATTTCGGTAAGTCGTGGCGTGCTTGAGTATTTACGAATCGATTAAAACAGACGGAAAGGGATTGACAGAGATGGTTTCGAAGAAATGAGAGGAAAAGCTTTTTAACTCTTCAACCGAATCACCGTCACACCCTCGCCCCCTTCCCTCGCGCTGCCGGGCTCGAATGAGGCCACATAGTGATTGCCCTGAAGATAAGCCCGAATCGCCTGGCGCAGCTTTCCGGTGCCTTTGCCATGGACCACGCGTATGAAGGGCAAGCCGGCCAGATATGCGGCATCGAGGCGCTGCTCCAGCACCTCGAGGGCTTCTTCGACGTTTAACCCTCGTAAGTGGAGTTCCAGCGGGGGAGCGGCGGTTGGCAGAGCGGTCGTTCGGGTGGCTTCCATGCGCTGGTTTATTTCCTCCTTTTTCAGTCCCGGTTCGTCATGGAGGGAGAGTTCATTGAGCCCGGCGCGAACCCGCAACCGCCCAATCTGCACCTCCACCTTTGAGTCTCCAATATCCGTCACGACCCCTTCGGCGTCAAGTGTCCTCAAATAGACTCGATCGCCAAGTCGGATAGGGTGATGAGGGGCTTCATGGGCCGGTTCTGGTTGAAAGACCGATTCCTCGAGATCCTCCACCAGCGTCTCAAGATCATCCGCGACCGAATCGAGTCCTTCCAACGATTGGCCGGCGCTTTCCAGCCGGCGCCGGAGAAGTGTCATTTCCTCACGGACGACGTCTAGTTCCTCCAGTGCATCCTCGCGCGCCCGCTGCATGAGTTCCTGGCGCTCTGCCTCAATATCATCGAATTGCCGTCGCAGCTCGACCTGCAGCTGTTTTCCCTTCTCCCGCTCTTCCTCCGCTTCTATTCGAACCGCGCGCGCCAAATCGCGTTCTTTGTGGATCTCATCCAGAAGCGCATCGGCGGTCAGCTCTTCAGGGGAAACCATTGAGCGCGCATCCTTAACGATTTTCTCATCAAGACCCAATCGGCTGGCGATCGCCAGCGCGTTCGACCGTCCAGGAAGACCGATTGTCAAGTGGTACGTGGGCTGAAGGCTTTCGATATCGAACTCCACGCTCGCGTTGCGTACGGCAGTGGTGCCGTGCGCAAAAATCTTCAGCGTCGAGAAATGTGTCGCTACGATAGTCGTTACCCTGCGATCGAGGAATTCTTGGAGAAGGGCTTGCGCAAGAGCAGCGCCCTCCTGTGGATCGGTTCCCGCGCCAAGCTCATCGAGCACAACGAGCGATTTTTCCCCAGCCTTCGCCAGGATGCGGATGATGTTGGAAATATGCGCCGAGAAAGTTGATAGAGATTGCTCAATCGACTGCTCATCTCCGATATCGGCGTAGATCGCGTCGAAGAGTGAGAGTTCAGAGCCAGAGGCCGCCGGAATATGCAGTCCGCACTCCGCCATCAAAACCAGCAACCCGGCTGTCTTGAGTGTGACTGTCTTCCCGCCCGTATTGGGTCCAGTAATAATGAGTATATACGTGTCCGGGTCCAGGATCAGGTCGATGGGGACGACGCTCTCGGCATCCAGAAACGGATGCCGCGCCTGAATGAGTTTCAATGTCGATCCAGGATGTTTTCCGCCCGAAAGAGGCTCAAAACGCCGCAGGATCGGCTCGTTTGCCCGCAATGCCTCGGCGTAGCGCGCCTTGGCAAAGGCTAAATCCATTCGCGCAAGCGCTTCGACCGTATTGTGGATGATTTCAGAATGCTCGCCGACGATGCTCGAGAGCTCTGCCAGGATGCGCCGAATCTCGTCCCGTTCCGCGAGCTCAAGTTCGCGGACCTTATTGTTAAACTCCACCACCTGCAGCGGTTCCACAAAAAGGGTGGCCCCTGAGGCGGATTGATCGTGGACCACGCATTTCAAGCGCCCCTTGAACTCTGCGCGCAGCGGTATGACAAAGCGCCCATCCCGTTGGGTGATAATCGGCTCCTGGAGTATGGGGACAATTTTAGGATTGCTGATCAAGCGCTGCAGTTTAGATGTCAATCGGTCATGCGCATGGCGCAAGTCGCGGCGGATCACGCCAAGCGATTCCGATGCGCCGTCAATCACTTTTCCATGTTCGTCGAGCGCTTTCGAAATGTGGTCGATCAACCCCGGTGCAGGTTGAAAATCGAGCGCAATGCGGCACAGTTCAGGGTACGATCTCTCTTCCTTTTCGAAGTGCCTGCCCATCGTCCTCGCCGCGATCAAGGTGCTTTTTACATCGAGCAGCTCTGAAGCGTCAAGGACAGAGCCCCGGGATGCTGCTTCAGTCAGGGAGCGAACGTCATGCGCACCGCCGATAGTGAGGTCTGTCTTGACGCTCAACAGCAAACGAGCTTCCGTCGTCTCTGCTAGACGGCTTGATACTTGCTCGATGTCGGCGCTTGGAATAAGCGACCTGGCGAGTTCTTTTGATGCGGAAAACGCGCCGCGATTCGCAAGTTGCTCAAGAACAGCCGCCAACTCAAGGGTTTTCAGGTCTTTGGTATCCATCGCCGGCAGTGTAACACGATTTCATGTGGAATCCCGCAACGGACACCTGCTTAAGAGAGCATGTGCGCGATAAACCCATTGTGGTCCCCATTCGCAACTTCTTTCATAGCAAATATCTAATTCGGGAATATAATGTGAGAAGCATTGTGTCTTTTTATATGCGCCACAGACAATTCATACGGTAGTCAGTAGATTTTTTTGAGACGCATCGATGTCCGATTCATCACCCTCTCCTCCTAAACAAGATCCTTCTTTGCAGCCTCTACTGCGCAGCATCCTGCTGGAGATTGCAATCTATGTGCCCATTGTTGCTACCTATTTTTGGTTGATTCTACGCTTCGCAGGCGACAAACTTGCCTCGCTCTACCAGGATTCCTTGACCCTCTATGCCATCGCTGCGACCCTCGCCATCGTTATCCAGGGAGTATTGCTAGAAGTGCTCACATCCTGGTTGCTACGCCGCTTTGGCTTAAGGCACTGATCGATGTTTTTTCCAATTTCGCAGGTATTCACCAATCCTTTCGTCTTGGCTGCGATTGGCTTCATCGTTGGGCTATTAGGAGGTTTCTTTGGCGTCGGCGGTGGATTCCTAGCAGGCCCTTTGCTGTTCTGGACCGGGGTTCCGATGAACTTTGTCGTCGGAACGGATCTGGCGCATATGACTGGCAAATCAATCGTTGCAGCAAGGCGCCACCGTGCACTTGGGAATGTTGACTTCCGCCTTGGTCTCTTGATGATCCTGGGCACCATTCCAGGCATCGAAATTGGCGCGCAATTACTCGAAGTCGTCGATAAGACTGGACAGGCAGATCATATTGTCGGATACACCTATGTGTTCATCCTGACCGTTATTGGGCTCTTTACAGGTCTGGAGAGTATTCGGACCATTCGGAAAAAGCGTACCGATCGGTTACCTGCCAAGGATGTGCTCGGTGTTGTGCGTACTGAGAGAAGATCCAGATTATTCAACATTCCTCCTCTGATCAAATTAACCGTTTCTGGTGTCGAATCGGTTTCAATTTGGTCGATTATTTTCATCGGGTTTTTTACTGGACTTCTGGCTGGTTTCCTCGGTGTCGGGGGGGGATTTGCACGCTTACCTATGTTGGTTTACATCATCGGTGTTCCCACGCATGTTGCTGTGGGGACGGATCTCTTCGAGATCGTCATCTCCGCGGGTTACGGCACGTTCACCCATTCGCTCAAAGGGAACGTGGATATTATGATCGCCCTAACAATGCTTACAGGTGCTGGGATTGGAGCGCAGATTGGCGCCGTTGGCACGCGTTACTTCTCAGGTCCTACGATCCGATTGATGTTCTCGATTCTCCCCCTCATCGCAGCCGTGCTCGTACTTCTTCGTATTGGTATCTGAAAAGGAGGTTAAATGGCTGATTCGAACACCGCATCAAACGTTGGAAACTCCATTCTGTGTGTAGGCACGATGAGCCCGGAGCCAAGGGCGATCCGGTTTGCAGAACAGGTAAGTAGAGCTCTCGGCTTCGATCTCGTGCTTCTTCACGTCCCTGAACCTGGAGAGGAAGTCGAGTCTGGCGAGAGCATTGTCAACCGCACGCGGGAGTTGCTAACCGAAGCTCCGCAGCGGTCGATCCTTGAGGAGGGGAATTTCGAGGAGGCCATCCACCAAGAAGTGGATCGTGAACCCTACCAACTCGTAATCCTGGGAACCTCCTGCCGTTATCCTGAAAGACATCTTACAAAAAGGATCCAGCGATTAGCCACACATTTGGCTGACAGTGTCCTGGTAATGTACGATCCGCCAGAGAAATTGGGCCATGTACTGATTTGCACGGGTGGTCATCCAGGATCGATACCTGTGGAGGATTGGGGGATTCGTCTCGCCCGTGGTACCGGAGCAGAAGCCACTATCCTTCATGTCGTTTCAGATGCCCCATCGATGTACATCGGTCTCCCGGCGCTTGATGAGGGGTTGGAGGAAATCCTCTCCAGAGAAACACCTCTCGCCCAGCACCTTAAAGAAACTGTGCGCAGGGCGGACTCCGCCGGTGTGAGTGCCAAGCTCAGCTTGCGCCATGGACTAGTAGTCGAGGAAATTCTACGGGCATGTGAAAAGGAGCATTACGATTTGATCGTGCTCGGCTCACACGAACCGAGGCGTATCCTCGATCATCTGGCCATGGGGCGGATTGGTCCTCAATTATTATCCAGCGTGAAAACTTCTGTTCTAATCATTCGAACATAACCGGACACACGTTGAAGAACTCGAGTGTCCGCTATAAAGATGCCGCCGTTCTATAGTAGCTGTGGCTATTATCCCTTGGTCGTTTTTCTAATGAGTTGGCAGTAGGAGAAGTGTTTTGCTCAAGGTATCCTTCGCGTCTGGAATCCTCACGATGGAACTCCATTCGTTTAAAAGGCCTCGAAACGCATTATTCAAACTGAAGCCTAAGTTATTGGCCTAAAAAAAGCGACACCCGACTTATTAGGTCCATCCATTCATCACTAGTCATAGAACTTCTCATCACTCAAGATATTTAGTGAAGGACGCTCTACCCTTAAAGCCATTGTTTAAAGGTAACAAGTTAAATAAGAAACGGAGCTGCAAGATGCCTGATCTCACCGAAGCTTTCCTCGAACTCGTCCGCTTAACTTCAACCGACCTACCCCCCGATGTAGAAACATCCTTGAAGCTCGCTCGGGAACAAGAGGCTTCAGGCTCGGCAGCACAAAGCGCGCTCGATACGATCCTCGAAAATGTCGCCCTTGCGCGGCAGAATTCCACGCCGATCTGCCAGGATACCGGCACGCCGATTTTCTATGTTCAGCATCCGCCCGGATGGAGCACGGCGAAACTTACGGGGCAGATCCGCGCCGCAGTCGCCGAAGCCACGAAAAGAACTTACTTGCGACCAAATGCCGTCGACAGCGTTACCGGGAAAAACAGCGGGAACAATCTTGGAGATCCGGCTTTCCCCACAATTCACTTCGAAGAGACTGAAGGGGAAGATCTAATTGTTGATCTGATATTAAAAGGCGGGGGGTGTGAAAACGTTGGCGCCCAATACTCGCTGCCGAACGGGCGACTCGGCGCCGGCCGGGATCTTGAGGGGGTGCGTAAAGTGGTTCTGGATGCCGTGTTCAATGCGCAGGGAAAAGGCTGCGCCCCCGGCGTGCTCGGCGTGGCCATCGGCGGGGATCGCGGCTCGTCATACTACGCCTCGAAAGAAGCGCTCTTCCGTAAACTCGACGATGCAAACCCAGATTCAGAACTGGAAAAACTCGAAAATCGGCTCACACAAGATGCGAATCAACTCCACATTGGGCCGATGGGTTTCGGCGGCGAGACGACTGTTTTGGGCGTGAAAGCCAAGAGCCTGCACCGACTTCCGGCCAGCTACTTCGTCTCTGTCTCCTATATGTGCTGGGCACACCGGCGGCGTCGCATGACCGTCCGCGGTGACGAAGTAAACTACGAATGATGGAGGAATCCAATGCATAAAATCACGCTACCTATTACGGATGATGTCGTCCGGGAGTTGAAAGTTGGCGATTCGGTCTCCCTCACCGGGGTAATGATTACCGGTCGCGATGCCGTGCATAAAT
>CAYLOO010000023.1:0-32540 GCA_964385355.1 uncultured Anaerolineaceae bacterium | reverse complement strand
CAGGTTTTGCGCTCCGGCTTCCTCCCCACACCCGTTCGCACGAGCGCAGTTGCCTCACAGTCCCCGCAGCGCAGCGGAGTGGGGTCGGCTAGCGGTTCGTCGGATCAACGTCCGCAGAGGATTTCCACCTCCTAGTTATCGCCCATGCCGGGCGTACAAAACAGGGTGGACACCCGGTTCCGGTGTCCACCCATAAGGGAAGCCACATCCCAAAATATCCATTCCAATGTCCCCCGTAAAACCTAAGTCAATCGACATATGATAATGCGGGGCTTAAGATAATAAGGATTAAACCGGGCAGAGGGAGCAAGATTGAAACGTTAATGTTCTCCCTCGCATATTAATAATACCATGCCGGGAAATGGGCTGTCAACGCGATGTCCTTCCCTGAACTGGGTCCACCGTCCATCTGAGATTTACGCTGATTCTCTGCTGCAAGCGATGAGCGCCTCGAATCATGAGGTAGTGTAAAATCATGCCCTCAAGGAGACCCTGCTCATGCATATATTTGTAACAAACGACGACGGTATTCATGCACCCGGTTTGCTCGCCCTCGTCCAGGCTTTTCGCTCGTTGGGCGACGTTACGGTACTCGCTCCCGACAGAAACTGGTCTGCTTCCGGCCATGTTAAAACAATGCATCGTCCTTTGCGGGTCTGGGAAACGCAATTGAGCGACGGAACGCAGGTGTTAACAACCGACGGTGCGCCTTCAGATTGTGTAGCCATTGCTCTTCTCGGCATGGTCGAGCAGCCAATCGATCTCGTCATATCCGGGATCAACCCCAATGCGAATGTCGGGCACGATGTGACCTACAGCGGCACTGTTACAGCAGCCATGGAGGCTGCGATCTCGTGTATTCCAGGATTCGCCTTCTCAATCGATTCCCCCTCAAGTCATCAAGGCACAACAGATTACGGCACAGCAGCAGAAGTGGCTGTCTCAGTTGCAAAACAGGTGCTTTCTAAACCGCTGCCTGAGAAGTTCGTCCTCAACGTGAACATTCCGTATTGCAGCCAGGAAGACATTCGCGGCATTGCGGTCACGCGCCAAGGGTTGCGTATTTATCGCGATGCGCTCGTCGAGCGGGAAGACCCTCGAATGCGTAAATACTACTGGATTGGCGGCGAACCCCCCACAGGCATTGCCGAACCGGGAACCGATTTCTGGGCGTTGGCGAACAACTTCGTCTCAATTACACCATTAACACTTGATCTCACTGACACACGTTTCCTGCCAATATTGGATTCCTGGGAATTGACGATTTAATCAGTCATAGAAACCTTGCCGCACTGTCGATTCCGTCAATTCCACAAAGAAAAGACCTCTGGGGATAAACATCCTCAGAGGTCTTCCAACGAGTTTCCTTCAAATACCCAAAGACTTTATGCCTCGACGACTTCCACCTGCGGCTCGATCTGTACTGCTGATACCTTGTATTCAGGGATCTTGGCCACAGGATCGAGATGCTTTGGTGTTAGCAGGTTAGCCGCTGCTTCAGCATAATGGAAAGTCATAAAGACCACACCCGGAAGAGAACGTCGAGTGACGACAACCGTGGCGACAACGGCTCCGCGCCTGGAGCGAACCTTAACTGCCTGGCCGTCATGGATTTCCAGTTGAGATGCATCTTCAGGGTTAATCTCAATTTCAGCCTCTGGCGCCAGACTATCCAAACCGGGTGAACGTCGCGACATTGTCCCTCCGTGCCAGTGGAAGAGGACCCTTCCCGTCGAAAGGACAAATGGGTACTCCTCGTCAGGAAGCTCCGCTGGCTCTCTATACTCAATAACGCTGAACCTACCGAGACCGATCGCGAACTCCCCAACATGCAAGATAGGCGTTCCAGGATGATCCGCTGAAGGGCAGGGCCACTGCATGCCTCCATCCTCCAGCCGTGCGTGAGACAAACCCTTGTACTGCGGCGTGAGGTGGGCCATCTCATCGAATATCTCGGTTACGCCATCGTAGATCCAATTCTCTCCCATCCCTTGAGCCAGCATGGTGATGATCTTCCAGTCGGGTTTGGCATCGCCTGTCGCGGGAAGAGCTTTGCGGATGAGCTGCACCCTGCGCTCGGTATTTGTGAATGTCCCTTCCTTCTCTGCAAAACTCACTCCCGAGAGAACGACGTCCGCAAGCTCCGCTGTCTCATTCAAGAATATATCTTGAACAACGAGGAAATCTACCGCTTCGAGAGCTTCGCGGACGTGGGTTTGGTCAGGATCTGAGAGGATCGGGTTCTCGCCCATGATGTAGATCGCACGTATCTTCCCCTCGAGCACAGCATCCATAATCTCCGTAACGGTTAGTCCGGCCTCCGCACTCAGATGTTCGTAAGAAATACCCCACCCTTCAGCGAATTTCCTGCGCACTCCTTCGTCCGTCACCCTCTGGTACCCCGGGAAAACGTTCGGCAAACCGCCCAAATCGCAGGCACCCTGGACATTATTCTGCCCCCGGAGCGGGTTAAGACCCGTCCCTGGCCGACCCACCTGTCCGCACAGCATAGCTAGGTTCGCAAGCGATTTAACATTATCTGTCCCGGTAGTGTGCTGTGTAATTCCCATCGCCCAGAAGATCGCTGCCGCATCCGCCTTAGCATATAGCCTTGCAGCTTCGGCAATCAGATCTGAAGCCACACCGGTAACTCGCTGCGCACGCTCCGGTGTCCACTCGGTAACAGATTTCCGAAAAGCCTCGAATTCCTCTGTCCGCGATTCTATGAAGTCTTTAGCCTGGAGATCCTCAGCCAGTATGACATTAGCCATCGCGTGTATCAAGGCAACATCAGTCCCCGGACGGTGCCGTAGATGCAGATGAGCAAACTGGGCGAGCTCGATCCGCCGCGGATCAACGAGGATCAATTTCGCCCCGCGTTCCCGCACGGCTTTTTTCATCTGCAAAGATAGGACAGGGTGAGATTCACTTGTGTTGCTTCCAATGACAAACAAAACATCCGCTTCTATAATGTCACTAATCGAGTTTGTCATCGCTCCCGATCCCAGAGTTGTGGCCAGACCGGCCACGCTGCTGGAGTGTCAAAGACGGGCGCAATGATCAATGTTGTTTGTCCCGATCACGCTACGGGCGAATTTTTGTAGGAGGTAATTCTCCTCATTGGTGCACTTCGCTGAGGTCAGAAAAGCGATACTGTTCGGTCCATACTTCTCGCGAATTTGAGATAAACGCGTCCCAACTCTCGAGATCGCCTCTTCCCAGCTCGCAGGCTGTAATTGTCCCCCTTTCATTTTTCGCATTTGCGGCTGGGTCAATCGGTCTGGAGCGTGAACAAAGTCACACCCAAACCGTCCTTTAACGCACAAGTTGCCATAGTTCACTTGATTATCAAAACGACCGCTTACGCGATAGATGGCGTCGTTCTTGATGTGCAGGTCCATCTGACATCCGACACCGCAGTAGGGACATGTAGTATGAACAATACGATCGGCTTCTAGCATTTCATCCTCCCCGATCCAAGTGGGGGCCTTTACGGGAGCGCTGCCCTAGTCCTTTAGTCCGCGTTACTGAGAATATCTCATCAGGGGAGATTCCCTGCTCAAGTAAGTATTCCCGCTTGCCCTTCAATGCTCCAGTGGGACAAACGCCTACACACTGACCGCAGAACACACAGGTGGTCTGGGTCAATGGTCTATTGAGGAAAGTTCCGATCGAGGTGTGGTAGCCGCGACCGTTGAAATTAATTGCGTATGTATATTGCGCGTCCTCCGCACACACCTGAACGCATCGCCAACACAAAATACACTTTGCATAATCTCGAATATAGACGGGATTATCATCGATTAAATCCGCTTGCCGCTGTTCGCCTCCATCAAACCGGTCAGGGGAAGCCCCGTACTCCTCCAGAAGTTCCAGAATCCCAGGAGCTTCCGACAGGTCCGTACTAAAGGCCAACATCTCGAGGATCGTCCGGCGAGCGCGATCCACATTCGCTGATCGCGTATGAATCACAGCTCCTTCAACGGCTTCCGTTACGCACGCAGCCTGCAACCCACGGCTGCCCTCCGTCTCTACCATGCAAAGACGGCAAAGCCCATTCGCAGTCGTGTGGGCGAAATAGCAGAGTACCGGGATCTCGATACCAGCTTGTTCCGCAGCTTTTAAAATGGTCGTTCCTTTTTCGACTTCGACCCGTCGGTCATCGATCGTCAGTGCGATCATCTTTGTCACGATTCGCTCACCTTCTCCCTCGCTCCGATCCGCGCCCCGGGCAATATATCTGAGGGGAACCTATGGGCGCACATCCGGTATTCGGCGTCCATCCTATATAAATGGAAGGGGGACTTTGCAGACATCTGCTGATGGTATCGAGTCCATTTCATGGGCATCAGCCCTCGACTCGGCTGGACAAACGCTGTGCCGAATTTTCCTGCGATGGCATAATACGTTGGGGATGCGTGTATACGCGCATGCTCTTGCGTCGTACGTAACCGACCATTGTGATCTTCAAGGCCTCGGCCATCTTCACTGATAGGGATGTCGGGGAATTTCTGGAGGCGACAATCGGGCATCCCATTCTGGCAGTTTTCTGTAGCATCTCGGAAGAGAGCCTGCCTGTCGCCATCAGGATCAAGCCGCTGGGATCAATCCTCTTCCTCAGGCAGGCGCCGTGCAACTTGTCGAGCGTGTTGTGGCGGCCCACGTCCTCGGCGACGACCAACAACCGCTCTCCATCCGTGAGCCCAGCGCCATGGACACCGCGCGCCCGTGCGTATAGGTTTCCCGATGATTGAAGCATACTAAACTGATGAACTAGCGTGTCCTGTTCGATCACCAAATCGTCCTGAATGGACTCGATACCAATCGAGGGGTCCTGAAACGTCACACCTCCGCCGCATCCGGAAGTGAGTATGCGTCGCTGCGGGGGCTTTACCGAATGACCAAGCCATATATCCACACAGCAACCATCTCCGCTGAGATGGATATGATCTACGTCGGCTAGTGCATCGATCATGCCTTCATTGACCAAGAACCCTATGGCGAGATCTTCTTGATCCCGTGGGGTGCACATGATTGTTGCGAGTTCCTTTCCATTAACAAATATCGTCACCAGGGCTTCTTCAATAATCTCAGCATGAACGGGTTGGGGTGATTCCCCCAATTCGAACCACGTCGCGCTAACCGCACCAGACCCCATCGATATCTCCTCACTGTAAACCGATAAATTCGCCTATCGCCACAAGGATGGCCATTTATCAATGGCGGAAAGTATCGCCGTGCTCGCAGTCATTCCCAATCCACATAACGATGCGTTTGTCATCGCAAACCCAATATCCCTGAGGGCGCTCAGATCGCCCTTCTTCGCCTTGCCTTCCACCCACATGGATATGATCTCCAGTTGGCGTTGAGTCCCGAGCTGGCAGGGAAAGCATTTTCCACACGATTCATGGGCAAAGAAATGCGCCAGGCTTAATATGAACTGCCCAAGATCTCGTTCTTTATTTATCACCGTGACGACGCCCGATCCGAGAGGGAGTCCTGCCTCCTTAAGCCCCTCGAAGCTCATCGAGAGGTCCAAATCCTCTTGTCCCGCAAATGCCCCCGCGGCTCCGCCCAGGAGGATGGCCTGCAGATCGCCATCCACCCCCCCCGCCATCTCGATCAATTCGCCTAATTGAATTCCAAAAGGAACTTCATATACCCCTCTGCGAGCAACATCGCCAGATAGGCAGAATAGTTTCGACCCCGGTGATCCCTCAGTACCGATCGATCGGTACTTCGTCGCTCCATTCTTCAGTATCCAGGCTGCAGCACAAAGCGTTTCAACGTTATTGATCACGGTTGGCTGGCCAAATAGGCCATTCGTTGTCGGGAAAGGAGGCTTCAGACGAGGATAACCTCTATTTCCTTCGATAGATTCGAAGAGGGCGGTCTCTTCACCACAGATGTACGCCCCTGCACCTGACCGGAGCTCAATCTCGAAGGAAAATCCGCTTCCGAGGATATCTTCTCCGAGATAGCCACCAGCGCGTGCATTCTCAATCGCCTTTCCCAATATACGCTGCGCGCGAGGATATTCTCCGCGAATATAGAGATAGCCCTTTTGTGCATCAATGGCATAGCCGGCGATAGCCATCCCTTCAAGAATTGCGTAGGGATCCCCCTCCATTAATAGCCTGTCTTTGAAGGTTCCAGGTTCCGATTCGTCTCCGTTACAAACAATGTAGCGGACATCACTCTGGACGGCAGCCGTATACGCCCATTTAAGACCGGTGGGGAAAGCCGCACCACCGCGGCCCATCAATGCGGAAGCCTTGATCTCCTCCACCACCTCCCCGGGTTTCATTTGCTCCAGAGCATGCCGAAGACCGGCGAAACCACCGAGGGCTTCGAATGCCGGAAGGTCCGTGGGTTCGATTTCACCACACCTGCTTGTCAACCAACGCGGTTCCCCACCGACAAAGCTCAATGGCACCGCCTGCGGTTCTCTGATCCAGGTCCCGGGGGAAGCCGGATCCACTTTGGAGACCGGCGTATCTCCAACCAAGGCTGCCGGCGCATGGTCACAAAGGCCAATGCAATGCACCTCTTCGAGCATATACGCTCCATCATCTGTGGGCTCGAGTGCATCAACATCCAGGTGGGAGCGAACAGCTTGAAGAACCTCCCGCCCTCCCGCCTGAGCACACATTGGGCTTGTGCAAACCCGGACGATTGTTTTGCCGATCGGTGCGCTATAGAGCATGCCATAGAACTCAATCACACCGTGAATTTCCGCCAATGGCACGCGCAGATACCTTCCGATTGCCTCCAGTACGGAGGCGGGTAGGTCGTCATAAATAGTCTGTGCTTCTAGAAGTGCGGGTATTAAAAAAGAACGGTCGTTTAGGGCACAGCGCTCAAGGACCGGATCCAGTAGACGAAGGTCAGGAGTGTTCAGTTTCGTGGCCATATTTTCTCCTAAAAAAAGCTAATGACAATCTGCCTCGTGGATCAACTGCCAAATGTCATCTGTTGCCCATACTGCTCTCGTAATCAGCAACATCCTTACATTATACACTCGGTCCTGTTTGCCCGTATTCCCTGGCTGGAATACAATCCCGTTCATGCCGCTGCAGTTGAATGACATCCTCCGCGACCGCTACCGCATCGAAGGCCAGCTCGGCAAAGGTGGCATGGGCGCTGTTTTTCTTGCCCATGACCTGACGCTAGATATCAAAGTCGCCGTTAAGGAAAACCTCAATCCAAGTCCGGAATCAGAGCGGCAGTTCCGGCGCGAGGCGCGCCTGCTGGCCACACTGCGTCACCCCAACCTCCCTCGAGTGACCGACCATTTCATCCTTGAAGACCGCCAGTACCTGGTGATGGACTTCGTTAAGGGGGTCGATCTACACACACAGGTAGAGAAACAGCCGCCAACCCCCGATGAGGTGTTGACTTGGGCGGATTCCATCTGCGGCGCGTTGAGTTACCTCCACACCCGTAAGCCGCCTGTGATCCACCGTGATATTAAACCGGCCAATCTCAAATTGCAGCCCGACGGGAGCATCGTCCTTGTCGATTTCGGTATCGCCAAGGTCTTCGACCAATCGCAGACTACAACCGGTGCACGAGGGCTAACGCCCGGATTCTCACCCCCTGAGCAATACGGTGGACAACGCACAGACGCACGCAGCGATCAGTACTCCCTGGCGGCAACGCTTTACTCTTTTTTAACCAATCAACGTCCGGCGGACAGTATCCAACGCATGCTTGGTAAAGAAATCCTTAAACCAGTCCGCGTGCTTAATCCCGCCGTGCCGGAACATGTAGAGGCCGCGCTAGAAAGGGCGATGGCCTTGAAGCAGGAGGAACGATTCCCGGATATGGCCAGTTTCTGCATGGCGCTGGCCGGACGTATGCCACTGAAGACGATTCGTGCGCCGCTCAAACCTCCTTCTCCACCTAAATCCCGAAATATTGGCCTTTGGATCGGCCTCGGTGTTCTCGCCCTGATCGTGATCGGCGGTGGTGCAGCGCTGGCTCTCAGCGGCGTTATTCCCTTCGGTGGAAGTCTCTCTCAACCAACCGAAACCAACGTGGTCGCTGCCATTCCCCCGGAGAACACGAAACTCCCCACTGCACCGACGCCAATTCCCCTAACAGCAACGCCCATCCCGGAACCTTCCTCCACACCAACCCAAACGCCAACGCCGACGACTACGCCCATCGTCATTGGCGGCGGCGGCAGAATCGCCTTTATTAGCGACCGAGAGGACGGACGTACCTTACAAATTTGGACGATGAATGCAGACGGGAGCGATCCGCTACAGTTAACCTACGGCCCTGGCGACAAGGTTCAACCCAGGTGGTCAACCGATGGAACGAAGATCATCTATGCAGCACCGGGCGGAAGTGATACCTATGGCAATGATCTTGGGCTCGATCTCTTCGTAATCAACGTCGATCGTTCCGGGGAACCGACCAATCTCACCGAGAGCATCGGCGATGATTTCGATCCCACCTGGTCCCCCGACGGCAGTCAAATCGCCTTTACAAGTACACGCGTTAATTCATTGAAGCAGGTATTCGTCATAAGCGTGGAGTGTAACCCGGCACCTGATAGCTGCTCAATCACCGAAGCGCCGCGGAATGTAACCGCGGGATACGCTGTTGAATACGCCCCCGCGTGGTCCCCCAACGGGCAGACGCTCGCCGTCATCGCTTCCATTAACCGAGCCCCTGGTCGCATTATTTTAAGACCGGCAGAGGGTGGCGAACCTTCTTGGTTTGATCTCCAAGACAAGATAATTGGCGCCGATCATTTATCCTGGTCATCAAATGGTCAATACATCGCCTTCAGCTGGCTCGTGAAACACGGCAAGCAGGAGATCTATATCGCTTATGCGCAGAACCCCGGCCTTGACCCCTTCTCACTCACGAGCTCCCTGGGAAATAAGGAACCGGCATTCTCACCCAACGATCAGTGGATCATTTTCACGTCCACACGCGACCAGAATCCTGAAATCTATATCATGACGAACACCGGCTCGGGTCAGACAAACCTGACCCAGAACCCCGGGCGCGATCTGCAGCCGGATTGGCAGCCACTTCCAGGCGAATAACTTCAACCGGGCGATTTTCACGTCAGCTATTCATATAGATTGGCATCTGCGGAATGACGATGAAGCATGTTCTAACAGTTGATATTGGCACTGGCACGCAGGATATCTTCCTCTTCCGGGAAGGATTAAATCTCGAGAACGGTTTCAAGCTGGTCATGCCCTCGCCGACGATGATGGTTAGAAAGAAGATCCAAGAAGCAACTCGCCTTGGTGAAGACATTCTTCTCACCGGTGTGACGATGGGAGGCGGACCCTCACATTGGGCAGCAGCGGCCCATCTCGAGCTTGGTCATCGAGTATTCGCCACACCAGAGGCAGCACAGACGTTCAACGACGACCTTGAATGGGTTGAACATGAGATGGGCGTGAAGCTCATCAGCGAGGACGAGGCGCGGTCCCAAAATAACGTTCGGCGTATCACACTCCAGGACTTCGATCTCGATGTCATACGGCAGGCTTTCAGCGCCTTCGGCGTCAGACTCGATCTTGATGGGGTTGGTGTGGCGGTTTTCGATCACGGCGCTGCTCCCCCCAATATCTCGGATCGCAAATTCCGTTTCGATTACCTTAAGCGGCGCATTCTGGAGGAGAACCGCTTAAGCGCCTTCGCGTATCCTGCAGAGCAAGTTCCCGAAATGCTTTCGCGTATGCGTGCCGTATCGACTTCTGCGGCAGACCTCGACTGCCCGTTGGTGCTGATGGATACTGCCCCCGCGGCCGTGCTCGGCGCCTCACTCGACCCTATTGCTGCGCAGCAAGCCCGCTCCCTTATCGTAAACATCGGCAACGCACACACATTGGCTTTCCGTCTTGGTCCCAGCGGTATTGAAGGTATCTTTGAGCATCACACCGGTTTGCTCGACACCGCCCGTCTGGATACTCTGCTCGAGTCATTCGCCGCCGGGACTATAAATAGCGATGATGTTTTCAACGATCACGGTCACGGAGCGCTTACGATCATCCCCGAACCGCTCCCTCTCGATGGTGAAGATTTCGATGTGATCGTCACGGGACCACGGCGATCGATGATTCTGGAATCTCGCCTGAACCATTACTTCGCGGCCCCCTATGGTGACATGATGCTCACTGGCTGCTTTGGGATATTAACAGCGATGGCTGAAATAATCCCCTCACTCCAGGATGCAATCCACACGGCACTATTCGGCGCTGGTTCTGGGAACTCACCCTGGGTTGTCGCTGATTAGACACAGGAACCGCGCCAACTGGTATCAACTCAGTTATTCCTATGAGATCACTTTGGTTGGGCGATCGGGGCAACACACTTGACTCCTAAATTCATTGTCACATAAACTGGAGTACTCCGTTACAGATATAGAGAGCAAAGCGACTTCATTCTTACAAGGAGAGGGAAACCATGAATCATAAACGCTTGGTACGCACAATCCTTCCAATCGTCGTGTTGTTGATATCGGCTTTAGCCTGCAGCATGCCCGGTGGCGCCGGCCCCGCAGCGACACAAACGATGGAAGCGCTGGCAACGATCGTCGAAGCCAACCTGCCATCAGGAGAGGCGACGAAGGTGCCTGATGCGACGGAGGTGCCTGATGCGACGGAGGTGCCTGATGCGACCCAAGCCCCTGCGGAGCCAACCGAAGAGACGCTGCCTACACCAACTGTTGCACATCAGATCCAGCCTTCGAACCCTGGCTCGATAAAAAGCTTTATGACCGATCGGTCGAGCGCAGCCCTCGCCTCAGAGCGAAGAGCCAATGCCGATACTTTTGCTATCAACCTTCTCGAGCGACCCTTCACTACCCAGGTAATGGATTACCAGGAGTATCTGGACATCACCCGTGCGGAACTCAGCATGGGACCCCCCTGGGTGTACGTCACGATCTTCCTTGAAGGACCGCCTCCGGCCGGGTCAGAAGCTGCCTTCGGTGTGGAGGTTGACCTGGACATCGACGGCCATGGCGATTGGTTGGTCCTCGCCGACGCCCCGCCCGACAGCGAGTGGACCACAGAAGGCGTGCGTGCCTGCCGCGATACCAACGGCGATGTCGGCGGCCCCACAGCGATGATTCCGGATGGTCCACACGCTTCTCGAGACGGTTATGATGATTGCGTGTTCGATAGCGGGTACGGGATCGGACCCGACGAAGCCTGGATCCGCCGCGACCCCGGGCATGCCGATCGCATCCAGATCGCCTTTCTCTATTCCCTCATCGGTAATGATGGCGAATTCATGTGGGGTGCATGGAGCGATGAAAGCATCAAGGATCCTGCCTGGTTCGACTACAACGATCACTTCACATCGATTGATGCTGGCTCACCCGCTTCAGAGAGCAGCCAATACCCCTTAAAGGCGATGGCCTCGATGGACAACACCTGCCGCTGGGGTTACGGCTTCATCCCCACCGGCTCCGAACCTGGCGTATGCTACATCCCGCCGACTCCGACGCCGGTTCTGCCCGGCTCGATAACTGGGACTGTCTGGCGGGATTTCGATCACGACGGGATCCGCGACATCGGTGATGGCGGAATTGGCGGAATGACGGTGACGCTCAGGTCCGGTGGGTGCAGCGGCTCCGTGGTCGACTCGGCGACCACGTTCGGCGCCGGTGAATACGGCTTCTCCAATGTTCCACCAGGGAATTACTGCATATCCGTGGTTCACTCTTGCGGTTCGTGTGGAGGCGATTGTCCCAGCACCACCCACCCGCGGTCGGTGACGGTCGGTTCAGCTGAAAATGTGGGCGGCGTCAATTTTGGTTTCTTCCTGCAAGGACCTTGCTAACTCCTCAACCCCTCAGCTCCCCATGAGTGATGCCCATGGGGAGCTGTGTGATTCTCGCCGAAGCGTGATCGTGCTTTCGGGTCGACAGAGTTCCAAGCTGACGGAACTTGTCACGATGGAATTGCCGACCAGTCGCTTGATTTCCGCACCTTATGTACATACATCCCCGCAACCTTATATGTTACGGGGATGTATTGATTTCTTCAACGGTCGATTGGCGGGGGGCATAGGTCTTGACTACACGCGTCCCGACTATGGCCGCTCTACCGTGAACAGGACGCTCTCACTTTCCGCCACATTCCCGGCGAGATCGATCGCCCGAACATGGACTTTGTGTTCCCCAATTGTCCGCATGCGCCAACGGATCGAATACGGTGGCGCGTTCACCGTGTCAACTTTCATGCTGTCGACATAGAACTCAACCCGCTCAACCCCGAAGTTGTCTGTCACCTCAACCTCTATCACCATCTCCTGCCGGCTGTTTCCGCGCAGGACCTGGTCGGGCTCGGGTAGCAGTATCTCGACCTGCGGTGGCTGGTTGTCCACCGTAACATGGATGGCATGGGTTGAGATATGCCCGTCATCGTCGACGACTACAAGTTGAAGCGTAAACAACCCATTGAGACCTTCGGTCTTCCAACGCACCAACGTCCCCCCTTGTACTTGCTTGCTGCTATCATCACCAATTTGCACCCAGCGAGTGGGGTTTAGCCCGCTGCCATATTGAAGCCGGTAGTAGTCAAAATTCTCCGGGCTCGCATACCCTCGCACCACAACTTCGTCGCATAGATAGGAGAAAGGGGCAGGCGTAGTGATGCGAACATCTGGATGCTGACCTTCCAGATCTGTGAGGGTGTCATATTCTTGAGGGGGCCTTTCTAGTCCGATCAGCTGCGCCCACGCCGCTGCCTCTGGAGGCGGGACGAGATATATTCGTTCTTCAACAAGGTCGATCGGGGTATTCAGAGTCGCGAGCTTGCCCGTTTCCTTGTTTACCAGGTAGGGCTGGTAAAGATTATCGAAGGTTATCGGCTCAGTGCCGTTGATGAAAACTTCGCTCACAACTGAAGGGCAGTACACTGTGGGCAGCAAGCCCGAGGGATCACAGACATCAATCCGATTCACACCCGTTGGTGCCTGCCACCCAGCAGTTGGTAAATCCTTTGTCGCGTAGCGTATCAGGGCATGCCACACCGGCGCGGCGCTGTTCATCTTATGTAAGCCAACCGGTTCGGCGCCGTCCAGATTTCCAAGCCAAACACCTACAACCCGGCTGGGTGTGTAGCCCAGACTCCAGAAATCAAGGCCGTTCGCAACAGAGGCAATGGCCCCCGCCGGCCTGCCAACCTCCAAGGCATTCGACTGCCCCAGGGTTGGCCAGCGCGCCGTCTCATCCGTCAGCACATCTGTCATCAAATAAGCCAGCTGAGCGCTAAGAACTGCTTTCTGTTCTGGTTCAAAGCGGTACGCTGACCTCCTGGCGCCATCTTCAATCGTTGAAATGATCGATGGCCGCAATGAATCTCTCGCAGCGCTAGCCGGTGGAGATGACTCACCAACCATCGTTCCTTGATTCGCCAGAACAGCATAGGCGCTGGTTAGATCCAGCAGGGAAGCTTCCCACTCCAGATCACCGGATTCACGATACGCTTTCGTATCGTATGTTGCTGATGTAACGCCCATCGAACGTGCTGTTCGCTCGACGCTGTCCTCGCCCATCAAAGACTGGATTCTATCGCTTGCGGCTTTATACCCATTCGCCAACGCTGTGCGAATCCGCACAGGTCCGCTATATAGTGCCGCCTGCTCTTCAGAAGTCCCATTTGTGAATTCGCCATCTGGATGAATATCCAGGACCATACTTCCCGGCGAATAGCCTTGCGCGAAAGCTGTCAGATACACAAATGGGGAGAACATCATACCGGTAGATTTTATTTCAGAAACAGGCCCCGCGAGTGCGAGAATCTCGCCGCTATTCGCATCGAGAATAACGAAGCCTCCCGATTCAATATTGTGATCGAGATTTGCATCGCTTGGACGAACAGGAGGGAGAAACCCCGCAGCGAGGCATCCCGTTCCATCTGCTGCAGGGAGAATGACGTTTGGCTTAAGTCCGGATAGTCGGGCGGTATGGGTTTGGAGAGTGCAATGAGATTGCAGCTGTAGATCGTAGTCCACCGTGGTTTGAATCCGTAATCCGCTTCTCCCCAGAGCATCATCTCCAAACATCTCAAGCGCTTCTATCTGGAGGTACTCAATCAGCGCCTGAAGGTGGTCTGGACGCTCAACAGCTTCATGCTTGATCTCCAATGTCTGTGCAAGGGCCATTTGTGCTTCATGGTTAGCGATCGCTCCTACTCGCACCATCGCCCTCAAGGTCTCCGCCTGCCGTTCCTTCGCCTCTTTTGGAGCATCAACCGGATTCAGTGATGGATTAAGAGGGATGGACGCCAACATCGCACTTTCGGGGAGGGTGAGATCTGAGGCATGCTTGGCGAAATACACCAGCGCCGCAGCATCAATCCCATAGGCATAGTTCCCATAGTCGGCGCTGTTGATATACCACTCGAGGATTTTTTCCTTTGGGTACTCCCGGGCAGCATCAGCTGCCAGGATCATTCTTTGCAAGGATTGCTTCTCGAGAGAACGCACGCCGCCCCCGAGTGGCAACAATTGCGATCGCACTAACTGTTGACTTATCGAGGGTTTAATCTCTTGAGGCCCCTGAAACTCGAGATAGCTCAGCAACGCTTGAACCACATCTTGTGGGTTATATCCGGGGTTTGACCAGAAGGTTTCGTCCTGGATCGCGATCGTAGCCTCAAGCGCATGCTCGGGCAGATCGATCGGCCCAGTCGGATCCAGGTACAACCAGCGCCGGCTCTGCGCCTGCGGGTGAAGCACATCTAAAAGGAGGTTCTCTCCGGTTCGATCGTAGAATTTGACAGGGCGGAAAGACTCTCGTCCTGTAGAGCCGAAGATCTGTTCTAGATCTTCCACCGGTGGAAGGTTCGAGGTTAGATCGGCATAAGACAAGGCCATCAGGAGAGCCGCTGATCCAATTCCCACAACCAGCAGAAGGGCAAACACAAAACCGACCCGCCCGATCAGCTTCTCTCCTCTAGATTGGAATTCCCGGCGGCGTCGAAACCGCCTGACTTCCGTCGCCTTAACCATATGCGAATTTTACCCGTAAATGAATGCGTGGCTATAATCCCTGCAAGACCTGTGCCTGCATGGGCACCACGCTTGCCCTTGAGGGACACCGATGAGATGGCCCGAATCATGCATGATAGTTGACGGAGACCAAAGCGCGAGTCTATTCACGATCACTGGCTCCCGCTATCTCAGTAAGTCTGACGCTGGCAAGATACGGATGATTTGACATGAAGAAAATTCTCTCCATTGACGGCGGTGGGATCCGCGGCATCATCCCCTTGGCATGTTTGGTGGAGCTCGAAAAGATCCACAGGAAGCCCTGCCGAGAGATCTTTGACATGGTTGCCGGAACTTCTACTGGAGCCGTTATCGCTGCTGGCATTGCCCTGGGCATCAGCGCCCGCGGACTCCTGGCGCTCTATCGTGAGTTGGCCAAGCACGCGTTTCAGCGCCTACCTCTGCATCAAATCCTCTTCAACCTCGGCAACCATCGCTACAGCAACACCTTCATTACCGACACCCTTCAAGAGATCGGTGCCGACCAACCCCTGAACTCTTTGATGGTCGATTTGCTGATCACTGCAAAGAACCTGGAAACCAGCCGGACCGATTTCTTTGTAAAGGACGGTCCCGGGAATGCTAGCCTTTGGGGAATGATGAGCTTAAAAGACGCCGTCTTGGCCAGCATCGCCGCTCCGACCTATTTCCCCGCGCACTCTGCCAATGTTCTCGGCGAGGAGCATACCTGGGTCGATGGGGGAGTTGGTGTATCCGGCAATCCGGTCTACCACGCTGCCGTAGAGGCGATCCACTACAGCGTCGGTTTATATCCTCCGGGAGACACACTCATGCTTTCTTTCGGCACCGGAAGGCGTCCTCACCCTATCGATGCCCGATCTGCCAGCATCTTCAAGTGGGGTATCTGGGTTCTTGCGGAAACAATGGAAGACGCTGGCGAATGGCAGACTTATGTGACCCGGCGGGAATATGAACAGACCGCGAGAATCGATCTACGACGATACCAACTCGACATGACATCGAGTGTTATGAGCGATCTCGGTGTCGCTGTTCCCGAAGGAGTAGACGTCGCCGAGATCGGTTTAGATGCCGTATGGGCAGCCGACCTTTTAGAAGATATTGGCCGCGCTTTCGCAGCAAAGATAGACTTCAACCATCCAGCTGGTTTAGAACTGAAGACTCAACTGCCAAGTTGATTGAGGCTTCAATATCTATCGGTTGAACGATTGGGGGTTTGTCTACAACGTTTCTGCAATATCTGGAGTCGGGAAGCTCTGCTTCCGGTCGCAGGCACAGCCTGCGCTTTGAGATCTACGAGTTAACCTCCCGCAGTTTTTATACCTGCGGGAGGTTGGGGTATAACCGATTGCGTGATAGCGGCGGGCCGACACACGGGCCGACCCTAACGCATAATTAACAGGATGAAGTTGAGTAGCTTAAATCCGATTGGTCACCCCACAATTTGGAGTAGAAACAAATAATATTTCCAATCGCCTTCATTCGCGTGTGAGTTGCACTGAAATCCTCTGGACACTTGCGGGACCTGATCGTTAGGCTTCTTCAGATTCTCCGGGAGAGTCGTCCAATATCGTTTCGATTTTATCCAAGATATCCGGCGTATGCACCTCTTCGAACTCCAGCGCTATTAGATTGTCATCTAAATACTCCGTGCGCGTCGCTCCTGTGATTACGCTGCTCACCTCAGGAATGCGAAGAAGCCAAACGATCGCCAATTGAGCAGTCGTCGCTCCAATTTCGTCAGCAAGTGCAGTCAACTGCCGCACCGATTCAACGCGTTCTTCCGTTACGACTTTCTCGCCCCATTTGTCCCGCTTTACCGCATATCCCCTTATTATTCTACGCCTGACCTATAAGTCATTCAGGCCAAGAAGCGCCGGATGGTCTTTAGTAGATGATCAGGATCTACCGGCTTGCTAATCCAGGCATCAATGGGAATTTGCATGTCGTCTGGAAGACGATCTGCGTACTCGCTATGCTCGATGCTGGAGATCATAATTATGGGGATCTCCGATAGGACGGCATCCGTGGTCATTTTTCGGGCTAGGTTAACGCCATCGAGTGGCGAAGCCATCATCACGTCCAGCAGAACTAGATCTGGCGGTCCAGCTTTCATGATCTCGAAAGCCTGTTCCCCATTTGCTGCAGAGGACACATCGAAGCCACCACCTTTGGTGAGAACGGTGCGCGCAAACTCGATCATATCGGGATCGTCGTCCACGACCAGGATTCGAACCGCGGCTTCTTTCGCAACCTCCACCACCTTCTGGGGACGCAAGTATATATACCAGTAAACCAATCCCACAAATCCGGCTCCACCTATAATATTACCGATAGTCACTGGCAACAGATTCTTGATGATGAAAGCTCCCCACGTCAGGTTGCTATAATCTGCAGCCGTCTTGCCAATGGCATCCCAAAATCCCGCGCCCGCGGAACTTTTAATGAGCAAGCCCATGGGGATGAAGTACATATTAGCCACAGAGTGCTCAAATCCGGCGGCAACGAACGCGGTAATGGGGAAGATAATGGCCAGGATTTTGTCAGTGGTTGATCGCGCCGAGGAGCAGAGCCACACTGCCAGACATACCAGGGCGTTGCACATAATGCCCAGGGCAATGGCCTGGAAAAAGCCCAGACCAATCTTAGCGTTGGCGATCCCGAGAGCATTGGCGCCCAAGGCGCCGTTGGAAAACATGTACTGCTTTGTGACAAGCATGATCAACGCAGTAAATATCGAGCCCACAAAGTTGCCCGCATACACGATGCCCCAGTTGCGAAGCAATTGAGCCAGGCGAACCCTACCGCTGGCAAAAGCCATGACGATCAGGTTGTTACCAGTGAACAACTCGGCCCCGGCCACAACGACACCGACAAGGCCGAGGCAGAAGACCAGCCCTCCCAGTAGCTTGATGATCCCGAAGCCCATGCCGACGGCTCCCAGGCCAGTCGTGACGACCGTAGCAAAGATCGCCCCACAACCGATGAAAGCTCCAGCCAGAACGGCCAGTGCAAACATCGTGTTCGCCCGGAGTTCTGCTTTAGCAACACCGACACTCTCCATCCTGCTCGCCATCTTTGCTGGTGGAAAAGCATCAATCTGAATTTCGTTTGCCATTTTGTCAATCGCTCCTTTTTCTACAAACAGCACAATTTGCTGCTTGCTGCCGGACAATATCCCACTCCTACTAAAAAATAGGTCCGTTCTATAAACATAAATTTAACAGCACTCAACTTCAAGGCGGAACGTCCCATTCTGCGGTATTAAATCATCCCCTCCTGCCTCTTGGTACTCGAGAACCATGGTCAAAGCATTGTTACTCGCACAAGATTGTGTTTGCGGTGTTAATGCTATACTCCGAATAAATCCCTACTCATCCGGAGGTACTCCGCAACATGGCAGAAACAATGCAGGCGGTGGTTAAAGCCGACGCCAATCCCGGTCTTGAAGTCCAGCAAGTTCCCATCCCCACTATTAAACGCGACGAAGTGCTCGTTAAGGTTCGCGCCGCTTCCATTTGTGGTACTGATTTACATATCTACAACTGGGATTCTTGGGCAGCAGGTCGAATGCACCCACCGGTGATCGTCGGCCATGAGGTCTGTGGAGATATCGTTGAGCGCGGATCCATGGTTGAGACACCAGAGATAGGAGATTTTGTTTCCTTAGAATCACATGTTATCTGTAATCAATGTGCCTTCTGTCGCACGGGCCTGGGCCACATTTGTGAGAACACTCAGCTTATCGGTGTTGACCGCGATGGCGGTTTCGCCGAGTACATCGCCATTCACGCTCAGAACGCTTGGCCAAATCCCAAAGATCTACCCCTGGAAATCGCTGTATTGCAGGAGAACTTCGGCAACGCAGTTCATACCGCCTTCGCCGCCGACTTAAGGGCCAAGAAAGTCCTCGTCACGGGATGTGGTCCCGTTGGCTTGATGACCATCGCAGTCGCCCGCGCAATAGGCGCTCGATCCATTTATGCCACCGACATCAGCGCCTACCGTATTGATTTCGCTCGCCGGTTGGGAGCGGACCTGGCGCTGCATGCCATTGACGACCCGGTGATCGAGACGATTCGTGATGCAACTGACGGTGATGGAGTCGATGTGCTCCTGGAGATGTCCGGCTCACCATCCGCGATCGACCAGGGGTTCACGCTGCTGAAACGCGGTGGTGAAGCGGCGCTCCTCGGTGTCGCACCCGGGCCGTTTGAATTCGATTGGGATAATCACATCGTCTTCAAGGCAGCGCGCGTTCTGGGCATCAGTGGACGCAAGCTCTGGCAAACCTGGTATCAGGCTCGTGGGCTTATCCGCTCTGGTGCCGTTGATCTCGCACCGCTCGTGACCCATCACTATAAAATGGAAGAATTCGATAAAGCTTTTGAGACGATGACTTCCGGTGAGTCCGGCAAGGTCATGCTCACCCCATGAAGGAGGGACTAAGATAAGTGAGGATAAAGGAAGATCTCTAAGTACCGAACGCATTATCTTGATCGTCGTATCCACACTACTGGTAATATCACTCGCATATCTCGGCGCCTCTGCACTTATTCGCCGTGGGCAGGAACCAGCAGCCCCCGAGGTTGCACCGGCGGAACCTGTCGAGGAGCAGTCCACAGCGGTGCTGTCCACTGAGCCTCCCGAGGTTGCAGCTCCGGATGTTGAAGCTCCTGCTGCCACGCCGACAAGCTCGGTTCAGCGTCTCACCCTCGAGCCAACTCCCACCCCGTTTACTGTCAGCGATCCGGATGACCCGCGAAACATCCTCGACCTGACCAACCCGGATCATATTGACTACTTCAACAATCCAGATACTTGGTACGACTACGTAACGGAAGGTATTGCATCGTATGAAGTTGTGGATGGGAAACTCATCGGAACCGATTTCGATGCCCTGAACACCGCTATTTGGTGGTCTTATACCTCAGTCCAATCCGGACGGGTTTATGCCGAAATTTCTGCAACTAATGGTGACTGTATGGCACGGGATGCAGTTGGGTTGGTCATTCGGATTGAACCCGACAAAACCCCCAGCGGATACACTTTCGAGATCTCTTGTGACGGCGAATGGCGTTTTATCCGCTTAGCCCCGGGGAACTCCGTCACTCTTATCGACTGGACACCCTCCGAAGCTATTAACCCCGGCCTTGGAAAGACCAATCGCTTGGGAATATGGGGGTACGATGGCAAGTTTTACCTATTCGTTAATGGGGTCCAGGTTACCGATTATTGGGACTCAGGCATGCTATCCAGCTTCGGTTATTTTGCCGCCTATGTCCGTTCACAAGTAACCTACCCTTTGACAGCTACCTTTGACGATTTCGCATTCTGGCATATTCCCTGGATTCCGTGAGATTATCGCAAAGGCTTGGAACCCTTGTAGTAATAACTTGGCTGGCTGGGGCTTGTACCCGGCCGGCCCCTGTACGCGAGCTACCAGTTGACAGCACACAGACCATGGATTCCGCACTTGTTAACGCGCTTCCATCGGTGACGGCTCCTCCCAGCGCAACGAGTATCACCACACCTACTGCGATAATCACCTTAACACCAACGCCTGAACTGACGATCACACCAACCCCGCCCCCTCTCTCTCCCGATGATCCGCGTTACGGGATCAACCTCGCTGCGCCGCACTATTGGGATGATTTCTCATCCAACCTGACCTGGGTCGGTCCTAATTTCAATGGCGCGATGAACGTGTGGGAGGATGGACGCCTGCGGGCCACAGATTTCCTGGCAGATAAGTTTTTATGGTGGAGCACAACCATACCGGATGTCGACGCCGGGGAACTCTACGTCGAAGTGACCGCTGAAGTTGGAGAGTGCTCTGGAAAAGATGCCATCGGCTTGGCTGTAAGAGTCGAACCAGAGAATCGCGACAGTGGATACACACTCGAACTCTCTTGCGACGGATCTTATCGAATACGTAAACTATTGGCCGGTGCGGTACAGAACCTGCTCGAATGGACTCCCAGCGATTCGATCCTCTCCGGATCGGATACAACGAATGTGCTCGGATTCCTTGCCCGCAGCACAACGTTGACCGTCTTTGCGAATGGCGAGATCTTGGGCTCAATTGAAGATAACTCTTTCTTCAAAGGGAACTTCGGCCTCTTCTCCGACGCCGCATCCACACCGGGTTTAACGGTCTACTTCGACGATTTCAAGCTTTGGTATCTAAATCCCTGACGGATACCGCTTGCTTTCCTACTCACGAGATTTCCCACTATCCCTCAGATTGTTGTATCCTCATGCAAACCAACCTGCCTTTAAGGGAAGAAGGATGCGCAATTTCATCAGCAACCGGGGGAGCGAAATACCCTGTTTCACCAAACTCCCCCGAAGCAAAGCGGAGAGGGGTTTGGGGGGCGAAGTCCCCCTCTTTTTGGGGGATGGAAGCAAGCGATTCCGATTTACAACAGTTTGTATTAATGCTTGCGTGCTGTTTCTAGCATCCTGCGTGAGCGCAAAACCCGCACCCACATTCACCCCAGTGCCGACACCCCCTGCACCAACACCTACTATCTTCTTCCCTACTTTGGTCCCCACACTAACATTAACACCCGAATCCACACCATCCCCCACAGCGGATATCGCCTCAGGTTTAGGTCCGATCATTTTCCATGATGACTTCAGCGAGGATCACGGCTGGATACCTTTGCATTCAAACCTCGGTGGGGCGAGTTTATATAACGGCCGCTTCAGCCTATCCGTCCACCAGGCAAACGCTTTTTACACTGCCCAAAGCCCTGTTAATGAATTCGCGGACGGTTATCTCGAGGCAGTTGTTCAGGCGGTGTTATGCACGGACGATGATGAATTCGGCTTGATGTTCCGCGTAGACCCCTCAGGTGGACACTACCGCTTCACCCTGACCTGTAATGGGGAAGCTCGTGTTACGCGTATCTCTGAGGGTTCTGAAGTTGCTGTCATCCCCAAGACAATCACCAACGCCTTGATCCCCGGATTGCTCGTGGACAACCGCCTGGGAGTCATCACCGAGGGCGAACGCTTCCGCTTCTTCCTCAACGGTGAGGAGGTTTTTACCGCTCGTGATCCTGGACTACGCCGGGGAGGGCTAGGCTTTTTCGTTCGCGCCAGACGTGGTGGACAGACAACCGCTTCTTTCGATAACTTCATCGTCCGTACGCTGCTACCCACTCCAACCCCAACGCCCACTCCGACACCCTGAGCAAAATAAATGACAAAAAAGAGAACCTTTCGCAACCGCCTTAACGATTTATCTCCAAAGGATTGGATCAAGTTCCAAAAATCTTGGTTCAGTCACAATCCCCCTCCCAGACGTAAAGACGTCCTCCGCCATCCCGCGAAATTTCCAGAGACTCTCGCCCAGGAGTTCATCGAATTCTTCACAAAGAGCGGACAGATGGTCTTCGACCCTATGGTTGGGACCGGCTCGACACTGCTGGCCTGTTTGCGAAGCGGACGAAGTGGTATGGGATTGGAGTTAAACCCCGCTTATGCTGAAATCGCGCGAGAATTAATCGACGAAGAGCGCGAGCTCCTGGGGCCGCCTGCCAGCGATCTTCACGTCGAGGTTCTCACCGGTGATGCGGCCGATCTCCAATCCTTTAATCTGCCCCAGATCGATTATGTCCTGACTTCTCCTCCGTATTGGGACATGCTTCACACGCGGGGGGCTGAGACTCAACAGCGACGGCGGGATTCTTCTGAACTTGATGTAACCTACTCAGACGATCCTGCCGACCTGGGAAACATCGCTGACTATGATGAGTTTCTTGATCGTCTGGTCCAGATCTACACTGGCCTTAAATCCTACCTGCGACCTCGTTCATACTTGACAGTGATATTGAAGAACGTCAAGAAGAAAGGGACAATCTACCCGTTGGCTTGGGATGTGGCCCGCAATCTCGCCGATGTGTACACGCTTAAAGATGAGCGTATTTGGTTGCAGGACAACATCCCCCTCGCGCCCTACGGCATGGGCAACGCCTGGGTGAGTAACATCCACCACCACTACTGTCTCCAATTCCGCTTTGAGCCCTAGGCTTTTCACAAGAGCCCAACTCAGGGTCTCCTATCCTGCTTCCTTATCAATTAAAGAAGGTTCGAGCCGAGATAGGATCTGTACCGCAACAGCTGCTCCACGCTCACTTCAACTTATTTGGTGGGTAGAAACCATATCTTTATATTGAATTAACCCCGATAAGAGTTGCATCCTCGTTTGAAGGCAAGTATCCTTGTGCAGCGAAGAACATCACCTCCAATCAGGAATCTGAGATTACGATATGTATCTGGCAATCGAAGGTGTAATCGGCGTTGGGAAAACATCTCTCGCCTGCCTTCTCCAGCCTGCTTTTAATTCAGAATTGTTGCTCGAGATTTTTGAAGAGAATCCTTTTCTCGGAGATTTCTACGCGGACCGTGATCGCTACGCATTTCAAACCCAGATATTCTTCCTTCTCAGCCGCTACCGACAACAGCGGGAGGCTGTGCCCGCGGCGCTTGCTAGAGGAAATCTGATCGCCGATTACACCTTCGAGAAAGACTCACTCTTCGCAGATCTGAACCTTACAAACGATGAGCTTGACACGTACTCCCTCGTTCATAATGCTCTGGCGGAGCGTATTCAGACTCCTGACCTGATCGTATATCTTAAAGTCGATACCGACACTGCTATGCAGCGCATCATGATGCGTGATCGCTCCTACGAGCGAAACATGGACCGAGAATATATCCATGCACTCAATGAAACTTATGAGGCATTTTTCGGGAACAGATCAGGCGATTCGGTCCTCACTATAGACAGTTCCTCACTAGACTTTGTAGCTCACAAACCCCATCTCACCCACATCATTAACCGCATCAACTCTACTCTCGGGATTCCCCCGTACCAGCCAGAGCTTCCCCTCAAAGAAGGATCCGATTCGTGAGGATCTCACGCGAACTTCTGATCGACCTGGCGCGCCGTGAAACCGAGCGGCGCGGCGCTGAAAACGATGTGCTCTCTGGATATCTAATCGGCAGCTTGGCAAGAGGCGACCCCCAATTTGGCGACAGCGCCGACATCGATCTCGTGCTCATACATAGGAATTCACCCCCAGCCGAGCGGGAGATGATGAGTCTTTCACAGCAGGTTCATCTGGATATCGCTCATCATGCGCAAGACTTGTATCTGAAACCGAGCGCATTAAGGGTTCACCCGTGGTTGGGTCCGTCTCTTTGTGAGCCAATCTTCCTCTATGATCCAGAACATTTCCTCGAGTGGGCACAAGCCGGCGCACGGGGTCAGTATTACCGAGCGGACCACACACACACACGCGCTCGCGCCTTTCTGGATCGCGCCCGGCAATCAGCATCACTGCTCCCTGTCTCAAGCCGCTGGGTGCGGACGTACTGTCGAGCCGCCCTCGAGGCGGCGAATGCCGTTGCCTGCCTTACAGGATTCCCTGTTGCTGGGCGGCGACTCAGCCTTCAATTGAATGATGCCGCCCATGAACTCGAATATCCTGAACTCTATGGAGGCTTCCTTCAACTTTTTGGAGCCGATTCGCTCAACGACTGGTCCCTCCCTGAGACCCTGAGCGCCTGGGCACGCACATTCGATGTGGCAAGCGATAATTCGTCCGACCCTCTGCTGTCATCTTGCCGTCGGGATTACTATCTAAACGCGTTCCAAGTATTTGCCGAGAAAGGTGAAGCCAAGGCGATCCTTTGGCCTATGATCACCACATGGGAGCAAGCGGTGCACGCGCTCCACCAACCTGAAAACCTGGAGCAGCACCACTCTGAATGGATACGCCTCCTGGAAAACTTGGGAATATCTAGCGATAGACAATCTGCCAGAACGAATGACCTGGAACATTATCTGGATCGTAACGAAGCTTTTATCGAAGATTGGGCAGTGAGGAGCGGCGCATGAACGGGATGATGGAGGGTGGTTCGAAGAAACGTTTCGTCGCTGTGGCTGGCAATATCGGCGTTGGCAAATCAACGCTTGTCGAACTGCTTTCTAATCGTCTAGGCTGGGAACCCTTCTATGAACCCGAAGGAGAAAACCCTTATCTCGCTGATTTCTACGCCGATATGACGTCCTGGTCTTTCCACTCCCAAATTTTCTTCCTCACTCGCCGGCTCCTGGCGCACCGTCAATTATTGGATCACACGACATCTGCGATTCAGGACCGCAGCGTATATGAAGATGCAGAGATCTTTGCCCATAACCTCTTCCTTCAGGGGAACATGGTCGAGCGTGATTATCAATCCTATCGCGACCTTTATCTCGTTCTTACCCGATTCCTGCCGCCCCCAGATCTGGTTGTGTATCTGCGGGCCTCTGTGGACACACTGCTAACCCGCATCGCCTTGCGAGGTCGCGACTACGAACGCTCGATCAAGCCAGAATATCTCACCCGGTTAAATGATCTTTACAAGTCGTGGATTGAAGACTTCACCCTCTGCCCTGTGCTCGCTGTCCCTGCTGACGATCTTGATTATGTCGCCAATGACAGCCATCTCGATCTAGTTGTCGAAAAAATCAACCACAAATTAGCGGGGAAGGAGGAAGTCGTCTTCGGGGAGGAGGAGGTCGCTCGCGTCAATGGCTTGATTAATTAAAAGAGGTGTTATCCCAAATAATACTTGCCATGCAAAATGATTTCCAATGGATAAACGAAATTATTAGATAACAAAAGGAACCCGCTAAAAAGCGGGTCCTTTTTATCCTTTGTTGGTAGCGATTATACCCAGCCCTGGCCTTTTAGAAATTTAGTGATTACAGGTATTTCCGTGTAGTTCCCCTTAAAGGCATCATATGCAGGCCATAGGGTTGCGAACCAGAGCAATGGGGCACAAATCCCTGCAACCCCAAACGTTATAGCGACTAGGATAATGATTAGTACCCAAACCGCAATGTTTAGCGCGATCGACTGAACGGCGTGAAATCGCAGGAAGGGGATATCTTTCTTGTCCTCCATAAACAGGAGAACTAAGGCAACAATTGGAATGGGATAACCGAGCGCAGCCCATAATCTGTCGTCACTGGTTGTTTCGTCACTGGTTGATAACGGTTGGTCTTCCATGGCTTCTATATCCTCCACTTTTAAATAGGTTGTTCACGGAAACAGTTCTAATTAGCGCTCAAACGAAAAAGGAGTTCATCTCGATTGAACTGCTTATTCACACAATATTACACTACTTATCTTAACACCTCACCGTAGGATTAGGTGTGATTCAATGCTACTGCTTGCGACTGGTACATGAATCCTATACAATGCTGAACGAGCGCGCCACTTATCGGGCGTTGACATTTACGCTTCCATTTGAGAGAGACCGATGAACATTCTTAAAGTCTCATCAGATTCACGCACTTCTGCTGTTGCCGGTGCAATCGCCGGAGTCGTGCGTGAGCACCAGCGAGCCGAAGTGCAGGCCATCGGCGCTGGAGCCGTTAACCAAGCTGTTAAAGCGGTCGCCATCGCGCGTGGTTACCTTCAGGAAGATGGAATTGATATCGTATGCATCCCCGAGTTCACCACTGTCGATATCAGTGGGAAAGAACGGACCGCCATCCGTCTCGTCGTCGAACCTCGCTGACGAATACTTCGCCTCTTGAGTATTGAGCTTGATCTACTGGCTCTATTCCCAAATAACTATTGGGTTTTTTTGTATTTATGACTCGGTGCGTTAGCGCATCCATATCTCACGAACCCTATGATTCTCGTCTTATCCCCCAGGGATCCGGGGCAAATCGAGCATTAAAGTCTCCATCACCAACCGAACATTGGCATTCTTTTGAAGGTCTCTTTTCGATCGTTCTATCTTGCTCAGAACATCGCCAATCTGTTCCGGTGGGAGTGCGTTCACCAGCATTTCTATGTCTTGCGATCGGTCCACGTTCCTCTGCTCAGCCGTCGCAGCGTAGGCAAGCATCATCGCGTCCCGCCAAAGGCTAACCCAGTGTTCCAGAACGCCAAGCGCCCTCAACCGCGGATGCTCCCCTTCCCGCTTCCGTTCCCGATCCCATACTCTCGTCAATCGCTCTACGTGTTTAAAGCGTTCAAGTCGATCCGTCTTTAATAAGTCGATCAGGTCTTCAAGGTATTCTGTTCGCTCATTCAGCAAGTCGGGGTTTGAAGCATAGTGAAACGCCCACCCCGGCCTCCCGGCAGCCAGCCGTGCAAGCAGGGCCGCCTTTTCATTCCCCTCCCCGCGCTCCACCAATGCCTCCTCGATCCGATTTCGAGAAACATCCCTTAGCTGAAGGATTTCACAACGGGAGGATATCGTCGGCAGCAGGGTCTCCTTTGACTGGGCAGTGAGGAGCATGACTACCTTTGGCGCAGGTTCTTCAAGTGTTTTCAGCAGTGCATTGGCAGCATTATCATTCGCCTCATGAAACCGCAGCATAAGCGCCACTCTTCTTTTTCCCTCATATGGAGACAATGCCAATTGATGCTGTAATTCGCGGATTTGTTCTACCTTGAGGATCCCGCCCACATCCTCGGCTTCTACAATGTGAAGATCGGGGAATTGCTTACGCTGAATAAATTGACAGGCCCTACAGTGACCACAGAACTCCCCTGCTTTTATCGAATCAGAGCAATTTAAAACCTGTGCGAAGCGCATCGCAAGCGTCCTCTTACCAACACGATCCGGCCCAGTTATGAGATACGCATGTCGAACTTGATCGCTGGCTATATGCCTGCTAAGTAAGTTCACCGCCCACTCGTGCCCAACTAATTCCCAGTTCATCAGCATCATTTTAATCTGCCCATGGTTTAGCTACAAGTAATCAGGGCATAATGATTAATAACCGTTCGAAAGATCATCCGTTCCAAGCGACTTGATCTATCAAGCATTGTCGCGGTATAAACCCTTTTATGGCTTTTGCCGCTCCCGATTTCATGCTTCGTGACATTCCCATCCAAGGTGATTTAATCCTCGCACCAATGGATGGCTACTCGGACGTTCCCTTTCGAACGCTTTGCCGTCGCTTCGGGTCTTCGATGAGTTACACAGGTTTTGTGAACGCCATCGCTCTTATTCAAGGCGATGATCTGGCCTGGCGTGACCTGGACTTCCTTCCCGAGGAGCGTCCGGTTGTCTTCCAGCTCTTCGATCAATCAGAAGATAATCTTCTTGAGGCTGCCCTACGAATACAAGAGTTACAACCTGATGCTATCGACGTTAACATGGGTTGCTCTTCGCGAAGAGTATCCAACCGCGGGGCGGGCGCGGGTTTACTGCGAGAGCCAGACAAGATCGGGCGGATTATACATCGTTTAACCGCTGCCTTAAACGTGCCTGTTACCGCGAAGATACGGATTGGCTGGGACCAAACGAGCTTAAACTACTTAGAAGTTGCTCGCGCCGTTGAAGACAATGGCGGCGCGCTCATCGCGGTTCATGCCCGTACGCGAAATCAAGGTTATCTCGGTGACGCAGATTGGGACACAATTGCAGAGATAAAATCTGCAGTTACGATTCCCGTTATTGGGAATGGAGACGTACAAACACCTCAAGATATCACGCGCCTGAAGAAAATAACCGGATGTGATGGTGTGATGATTGGACGAGGTGCGATCGGCAATCCCTGGATTTTCCAGAGGGTTCCGAGTGGGACGCATCCCCTCGAGGAGCGCATCCAAATTATGCAAGAGCATCTCGATCACATGATTTCCTACCACGGAGAAAAGCTTGGGATCATCCGCTTTCGTAAACACCTCAAACAATACCTCGAACCACTCTCTATCACCAAAGCAAACATGCGTCCAATGCTGACATGCGAAGACGGGCAACAACTCTCAGGCCAACTGGATGCGCTCAAACACATTTATGGATAGCTCTGAACACAGTGATGGATAGAGCAGCGCGTGTACCGCTCTTGACCTGATTTTGCGACAACCGATCCAATATCGGTGATAGTTATCCAAGCAGAGCCGCGGAGCGCAATAAAGGACCCAGTGTATAATGCCACCATTCTTCTCCTGAGGCACTAAATGGCAGATCAACTTCAAACCCTTCGTAATCTTCCTGCACTCTCCAGAATTCGCCGCAATCATGCTCTTGAACATGCGACGATCCACATTCTTAGCCAGCAGTTTCCAAATCACAGGTTTATTGGCCGATCCAATACCCAGGGCTTTTTCTTGTACGGGGATGTGTCTATCGAAGTGCTGGAGTCGGCAGTTCAGGAAGCACTCCGCAGACTTCGCAATGGCGAACACCAACTAGCAATCCACCCCAACTGCGGAACAAATCTCGTGACCTCCGCGATTCTCGCAGGCACTGCCTCCTTCCTAACATTAATGGGCAGCGAGAAAGAAAACTGGCGTCGTCGCGCTGAACGCCTTCCGCTCGCGATCGCGGCCTCTCTCTTCGCCTTGATCGTTTCCCAACCTATCGGTCTCTCTGTTCAACAACACATCACCACACAAGGTGATCCTGAGCAGCTTGAGATTCTTTCGATACGGCGTGTCCATTCCAATTCCAATCCTACCTACCACATCCTTACGAAGAACTGACGCTATGACGAAACCTCCCCCGAGAGTCTATCTTCTTGTTGGCGATGATCGCTTTGCAATCACTGAATTTGTTGCCACATTGCGCAGCAAAATCGGCGACACAACAGTCGCAGATATGAACACGCAACAATTCTCTGGGGACCATCTTGACCGCGGCGCCTTTGAAGAAGCCTGCATGTCCGTTCCTTTCCTCTCCTCGCGCCGGATTGTTGTCCTGGACAATGCGCAGGATATCCTCAAAGCAAAGGATTCTAGGGAGTTTTTAATTGCCCTGCTCGATCGTCTTCCTGATTCCACAGCGCTGGTCACCATCGAGAATGTTCAGTTAAGAGGCAGTAAATCTAAGAAAAATACTTCTCCGCTCGCGTCTTGGGTTGATGCAAATCCCGATCAGGGCAAGATATGGCAGTTCAACTCACCACACGGTGCGCAATTCACCTCCTGGGTTCAGGATCGATGCCGTTCTCTTGGCGGGTCGATGTCGGCGGACGCTGCCCGTCTACTAGCCGAATCAGTGATGGATGATCCATACCTTGCTGATCAGGAGATCATCAAACTGCTGGATTATGTTAATTATGAGCGCCCGGTCGAGTTGATGGATGTTGAAAAACTAACGCCATTCAGGGGTCAGACGAACATTTTTGCGATGGTCGATGCGGTCGGAGAGCGGCGCATAAGTGACTCTAATCGATACCTTCACAGCCTCCTGTCGGAGGAAGACTCTTTCTATGTGTTTGCGATGGTTATCCGTCAATTCCGATTACTCATCCAAGCCCAAGCTGCCCTGGAGGAGGGAAAAGAGATTGCCAGCGTTCTTAACCTCCCAAAGTTCGTTGCCCAGAAGATCACCTCGCAGGCGCGAGCTTTTAGCGCTTCAGAACTCGAACGGATCTACCATGAATTGCTTACCATCGATATCTCAGTAAAGAACAGTACGATCTGCTTAGATGCGGCGCTGGAGGGTTTCATAGCTGCCACAACAAACCAAGCTTAAGCTTGCACTATCCCACTTTCCCAAAATCTTCCCTGGCCCACAATAATTTCCACAGCGAGTATGTCTGCGCGGGCCCCTCACAAACCTTGCGCTTAATCCTTCGAAGTGCGGCCTCTTTCGCCCATCCCAATATAGAAATGATCCGGTAAGACAGAAGAACTGGTCCCAATTTTTAGTGAGCCCACATGTCCCGGGGCCTCTTGCGGAAGTGTCCTCGGATTGACCAAACAAACGTTTGGTTGACTCCCATATTTCTCGCTATAAAACCTGGATGCACGTTCAATGCGATCCCCGAATTCAAGTTCTCGATTGCCGTCAAACCACAACATTCCCACTCTCACGCTCGCCTTCCCTTTCTCCCTGTGAGGGATTCCATGCGCCAGATCCTTCGATTGAGATCGAATGAAACACTGCAATGAAGGCCATCTGCCGTAATCAGTTGGTATCGTTTTCTCTCTCGCACCTTGCTGCCCCTTCGTTCTACATCTGACCGATACCCCTCTATGGTCCGAACGTAGTGCCGCCGACCTCGCCAGGCGAACTCTAACGGATGCGATTCCCCGCTCGTCTTGAGGATGCGTATCAGTTCGCCAATACCCATTGCTCTCATCAACCAAACGCTCCTATACACCATCGCGCACATGCACTTTGCACATCTCAATTTGCCGCTCTAGAAATCTACAGCACTCCAAAACCACTTTCCAACGGTTCATCACACCCTCTAGTGCCTGCATCGAATGGAAAAGCGCTTGTGATCTTCCCCTCTCTCCTTGCATCATTCTTGCCAGAGTTTTATTTCAGGTAGAACTCGAGAGGCGATGAAGATATTTTCAGTTTGTCCGTCAGCTTTTACGCACCCATTGCTCTTGAATTTGCGCACTCGAGAGAAGCTCGTTTTCATATCCACTCGTCACCAAGCGGCTTCTCGCCCAACCGCTTGACACCCGTCAACCGTTTTGCGCGAGTCGTACTGCGGCATCAAGGTCATGGACGTTGAGCCACGCAACTTCGACAAGACTTGTGGCCGAGCCCACCTTGAATATAAAGCGGCCATCAAATGTCGTCATCTGCCCTTGCTCTTTCGGATACGCCCTCGCCTTTACAAGCCCAGGTAAACGCTGCAGAGAAGACTCAATTGATTCCATTGGGGGGCGATAGGCTGCGACCACATGAATGCCTGCATCCTGACCACCGTCGATGACTGTCTTTAACAAACCGATTCCATCCTCTCCCGTTGCCTGCAGCAAGCGGTTAAGATCGTCGATGAAAAGAACTAGATGCGGTTTGTTAAAGCCCGAGAAACGACGTTGCTCGATCTCTTCACATATCCAAAGCAGGAGTTCCGCAGCGCAGCTTGCGTCCGTTGCGACGACTGAGAGTGTGTGCGGCAGCGCATCCAGAATCGCAAGCTCCCGACCACCCAGATCGATGCCGATAAAGTTCACTTCAGACCGGCGGCTGGTTAACGCAAGCGACACAATAATTGCCCGCAAGAGCTCGGATTTCCCTGCGCCCTTCGGTGCGGCGATGAACATACCCCAGGTATTCTTGCGCGTGAAATCCAGCAGCAAGGGCCTTCCATTCGCTTCCATCCCGACGACTGCCTGCAGTGCATGCAATCCGTCCAATGCATGCATCAACGGGAGCAAGCGCAGTTCCTTGCCGCGCGAGAACGCAACCTCAACCGTTTGCTCTTGTGCTTCCCAGATATACCTGACGTCGACACCGCCCAGCGACTCGGACACGTGATCCATCGCCTGCATGAGGTCATCCGCACGCAAACCGATTGCCGGGGCGAGATGGTAGCGGACACGATCCTCTTTCACTATGCCTCCATCCACGCGCGCGGGTACCTGAATTTCGCTCAGCGCCGACTCAATTTGATCTGCCTGCTGCTCTAAATATGCCTGCTTGTAGAATGCCCCTTCCATATTCCACCTCCAGCGCCCCGCTCGGTTGGTATAGAACGGGTGTTCTATTTTAGCAGAACTTATGTTCTGTTGTCAAGTCGC
>CAYLOO010000022.1:0-32844 GCA_964385355.1 uncultured Anaerolineaceae bacterium | reverse complement strand
GGCTGCGCTTATACCTGGACGGGGCGCGCTTTGAAAAGATCCCCGAGATTCTACTCTACTGGCGTGAACATCCAAAGCGCCTGACGCGCACCGATTCGCACTACTCCGTCGAGAATTTCCTGCGCGCCAAGGCAAGGTACCTGATACAAGGGCCGCTACGAGGCAGGGATGCTGTGATCGTGTGGGGTGCCGGCCAGATGGGCCGGCGGCTCTCAAAGCATTTAGTGCGCGAAGGTGCGCCGCTTGCAGCGTTTGTGGATATCGATCCGAAGAAGGTAGGCCGGACCCGCAGGGGAGCGCCGATTATTCCCCCGGAGGAGCTGAAAGAATGGTGGGGACGATTTTCGAATCCTGTTGTCCTGGCTGCGGTGGGGTCGAGGGGGGGGCGAGCCTTGATCCGCGAGAACTTGTGCAGTAGAGGTCTCCGCGAGGGTATTGATTGGTGGGCTGTCGCCTAGTTATGTGAATTTCTTTTTGATGACTTGATCGGGTGGGTAACATCTACCGGGTCGCGGTAGCAGCCGCGGGACGCGGCTCTGGTAATCGACATAGGCTTGCCCGAATTGACCGACAAGCCGTCGCTCTTCAAAAATACTGCCGACGATGATGTACAGCGTTAAACCGAGATTCAGCGCCAGAACGCTCGCTGTCATCACTGGCGTGAGCCATATAAAGAACAACCCAGCGGTGTAAAGTGGGTGACGGACATGGCAATAGAGCCCGTTGATAACCAACTCGCTCTGCTCAGATGCCCCAGGATGGAACATCTGGCGCAGCCCGAGGAAGTGCAGCGAATCGGTCTGTAAGAGACCAAGGAGCAGCAGGAGGGTGGCTAGCACTTGGCCAACAGAAGTGAGCAAAACCCAGGGCCGTGTCAGGTGGTAAAGGGTCTGCCCCGGATCAAGCGCGGCAACGGAGAGAACCGGCAAGAACGAGAGTCCCCCAACGACATTAAAGAAGAATCGATAAAAGCGGTCGCTTGTTTGTCCATAGGCGCGCTGAAAAGCTTGCTTCACCGGATTGCTGGCGAGAAGGCTGTGCAGTGCGCCGTAGACAGCGACGGCGATGAAGGTTAAAACTGGACCTGAAATCGACATGACCCTCAAATTCTGAATGTGTTTCCTTTTTGACGTTCTCGAAGTGTATTTTATTACGTGTTGCTTTCAACGAGCAGGTGCGACCATTGTAGTGTGAATTGTTGGAATTCGGTTTTGGGAGTCGACATTTCCCGGTCAGAGCATATCCTCTTGACAGGTTCATCCGTTGGATAATGTCAGCTTCCAATTAACCTCAATATCGCCCTCACACTAGGGAGCCAGTATCACACAAGAGAGGATCCCACAGCAGCCATTAGGTGAGCTTGGTGCGGATCTGGCTGCTATTGAAGAGAAGAAATCGATGATGAGCTGGAGGGGGTGATAGATTGAAAAAGGGCCGCCGTTCTATACGATTGCAGGATTACGATTATTCACAACCCGGCGCCTATTTCGTCACCGTTTGCGCCCTGGACCGGGGATGCCTGTTTGGGGATGTGAGGGGTGGAATAATGGCGTTGAACGAATTGGGGGAAATCGTTGCCGAATCATGGCAGTGGTTAGAACGGCAATATGAATATGTTAAAATAGATGAATGGGTTGTCATGCCCAATCATTAGCATGGGATTATTGTAATCACGGATTGTGGAGATGATTCATGTAGGGGCGGTTCGCGAACCGCCCCTACCCGTACCGCCCGTACGCAAACAGCCCCTACGCGATCGTTTCAATCGAAACCCAAACCATCGGCGCGTTTAAAACGGTTTCAACAAAGCGGGTCAATGAAATTCATAATACGCCCGGCGCGAAATTATGGCAGCGCAATTACTTCGAACACATCATCCGCAGCGAAAACGAATTGAACCGAATTCGTGAATACATCGCCCAAAATCCGGCGAAATGGGAATTCGATAGGGAAAATCCATCTGTGCGGTCGCCAGATCAGGAGACCGCTCCATGGTAGGACGGCGCTATCACAGCCAAGAATAGCGGAACTTGAATCAGTTCGAGCGCAGGCGAACTAAAGCAGCCTTAGCGGGTTTGGCGCTGAGCAGCATTAACGCGGTGATGACCACCGCCGAAGTCAGGCACCAGGCACACGTGGCCCCGATCACAAAGGGCTCGAGGAACGTGAGGTAGATGGAGAAGAGCGTTCCGACGAAGGTCATGAGAAAGATCGCAGCCCGGGCGAGGTTGGACAATTGTTCTGAGCCCCAGCGGTCGATCAGCCAGGCGCTGAGGATGGCGGTATAGGAGAGCATACCTAGCAGACCAACGGATAGGACTCCGAACAGGAATGCGTATTCGCTCTGCTGAACGGTGTTGCAATCACCGACGGGTCCGCAGACCGCCTCCGCCCCGGTTGACTCAATGAAGGCCAGGTAACCAGCCACGACAAGCCCCACTAGCGTCAGTAGCGGCACTGCCCAGTGCAGCTGCGGCCGTTTTTTTGTTTTCTTCTGGTCTCGCCAGCGGACGCCCATGACGGCGAGGCTGGCGATCATCCCGATCAAGACGACTACGGAGAGCGAATTTCCGACGGGGTCCAGCTGGAATTTTTCCCATACAGAAAAATTGTCGGCGGAAAAATCAACCCCAGGTGTAGGTATAGGGTCTACGGTGGTAGCTGTCCCGTTCGGATTTGCTGAGCCCGTTGGCGTTTCATCACCAGGCGCCTCAGCGGTTGGCTCAAGCTCCTGGAGGGGGACAAGCGCTTCGATTGCCTCTTCCAGTCCAGGAATGTCCGGCCATGGGCTGCCGCCTTGCTCAAGCGCTTCATCGACCAATCCCGGGAACAACTCGGGGATTTCAACTGAACCGACGAGGCTCGTTTCGCCGATGAATAAGTTCGGGACGCCGTAACGATTCTCGGGGACCTCGAATTGGAGAAGCGCGCTTCCAAACAATTCGCTTCCGAGCGGGGTTGCGGCGTTGATGTACAGGATTTGGAGGGTGTCGCCCATCAGCCCCACGATGGGAGGAAGTTCGCTGGTCTCTTCGCCTGGAGGCTCTCCAATAAAAAACCATGCTTCCTGGCTGTTGTGCTTCTCGTAGAGCAGGGGGAGATATTCTTGGATCACCTTATGGCAGTGTCCGCAAGAGGGGGAGTAGAACAGAACCGCTTGAACAATTGGTCCGTCATCCGCCGATGCAGGGACAGTGATAGGCACGATGATGGCGAGAATGATGAGTATGCGCATCAGACGGTTCATTTCAACTCCTGATCTTTGAGCAAGATGGAATATTATACCGCCGGTCTGCGCTGCCAGAGCGACCAAAGCGTGCTCAATCTTTCCTCTAACCTCTGAGTAAGCGCATCCCCACCGTTTGATGTTACATCGTCATCGTTTTCAAAGTTCACATAAGGCACGCGGATGTCCTGGAAGGATAGATAGTGCGGATTCCCACTCGAGAAGCTCGACCAATCGTCCTCACGGTAGAGGCGCTCCAGTTTTTCATCCGGCAGTCCATGCTCCAGGATGCTGTCCGGTCGTTCGGGGTTGAAACGGGCGCGGTTTTTCCGCAGCGATTCTTCATAGCTTACATCGACATACAGACAAGCAGCGAGGTTTAAAATCTCGCGGCTAAGGTGTTTATATGCCGCTTCATACCCGCCATGCTCGCCGCCGCGCGAAAATTCAAGGACTACGGTGTGGTCTTCAGGCGCATCCCTCCGCCATTTCTCATACTCGAGGGAAAGGCGCTCGATAAGCAAATGCCATAAATCGTTGGTCAGGAAATATTCGTCCGCGGTCGTGTGCAATCGATGCTGATGAAAGATCGTCTCCAGGAGGTGGTCCTCTTCGAACCACGCCCAGATCATAGGGAAATCATCCAGGATGTGAAGCGAACCGATGTGAAAGCGTGCGATTCGTTCCTCCACAGGCGTCGTTTTGAGAGCGCGGATAATCTCGCTTTTCCCGGCAGCCGGTCTTGCATTGAGGATTAATACTGGGAAGAAGGTCTCTGACATGGTGGTTAAACTCCTTATACGTTATGGGGATTTTCACGACATTCCTCGATGGCGTCAAGTGTACGTTGGGATTATGAGCCGCGGCGCCGTCATGATAGAATGCCCTATTACGCCAAAACAGCTTCAAGCATCACCGTCGAAGATTGGAAACCACGACTCGAATTTAGATTTTTAAATGAGAGAGAGGCGAATTTGTCCGCCGCCCCCGAGTGCATTTTTTGTGAAATTGTTTCTGGGCAATCAGAAGCCAGTATCGTTTTTAGGGACGAACAGGTGACGGTCTTTATGGATATTAACCCTGTTAATCCGGGCCACTTACTCGTCGTCCCCAACCAACACGCATCCGGCATTGATGATGTTCCTGAAAAGGTTTGCTCGCGGATGTTCATCGTAGGCCGGAGGATGGCCAAGGCGTTGCGGCGATCGGGTTTGCAGTGCGAGGGCGTTAATCTGTATCTTGCGGATGGCGCAGCCGCAGGGCAGGACGTTTTTCACAGCCATTTACATGTCATTCCCCGTTTCAAGGGCAATCCCGGAAGTATTCACCTACAAGCGGATTTTTCAGCGCTGACCTCTCGCGACGAATTGGACGTACACGCGGAGGCGATACGCAAATCGCTTGATTCGGCAGGTGAGGTGGGCTAGAACCTGAGAATCTCGACGTGAAGCGTCGATAATAGGAGATTTTATGGGAAGTATTCAAAACATCTGCGTCTACTGCGGCTCCAGCGATCAAATAAACGCCGAATATCTCCAGGCGGCGGGCGACATGGGCGCCGCGCTTGTCGAGCGGGGCTTAAGGCTCATCTACGGGGGAGGCGGTACGGGCATGATGGGCGCGCTCGCAGACGCAGTGCTCGAGAACGGGGGCGAAGCGATCGGCATTATTCCAACGATGTTTGAAACACCAGAGCTTCTCCACACCGGGTTAACCGAGCTGATCGTGGTTGATGATATTAATACGCGTAAGGCGCGCATGGCTGAGATGTCGGACGCCTTCGTCGCCCTCCCCGGCGGGTTCGGAACCTTCGATGAGTTATTTGAGATTCTCACCTGGTCACAGATCGGCTTGCACAGGAACCCCATCGGAGTTCTGAATACGCTGGAGTACTTTACCCCGCTTATGGCTCTTATTAACCATGCTCGACAAGAGGGTTTCATTTACAACGAGCACATCGAGCTGCTGATCAACGAATCGGATCCGCATGCGCTGTTAACGCGCATGGAAGCGTTTGAATCCCCTCCGAATCTTGAACGGTGGGTCGAGCGCAAGGAAGATTACTAAAAGAGGGTCAGGCGAGAAAAACCGATAACATTTCGTGAGCCGGCCCAAGGACTCTAAGCGATGACAGAACCCATCCGTATGCTCCATTTCGCCGATAGCCACATCGGCATGGAGAACTACGGGAAAATCGACCCCAATACAGGAACATCGAGCCGGGTGCGCGATTTTCTGGACCGGCTGGATGAAGTCGTGGATTACGCCATCGAGCATGGAGCTGATCTTGCGGTGTTCGCCGGTGATGCGTTCAAAGATCGTAGCCCGGACCCCACCCAGCAGCGGGAATTTGCGCAGCGAATTAAGCGCCTGGCAGATGAGATGCCGACGCTGCTGCTCGTGGGAAACCACGACATGCCGGGCATGATGGTGAAGGCCAACAGCCTTGATATTTTCCGCGCCCTTGATGTCCCCGGGGTGATTGTTGGCTACAAAGACGACGCACAGGTTGTGCAGACGGCGCGGGGCCCCATCTTCCTGGCCTGGATGCCTTACCCAATGCGCAATCGCTTGATCTCCTGGCGGAAATACCAGGGCAAATCCATAGAAGAGCTGAACCAAGGATTGCGGGCGGAAGTGGCGAACCGCTTGGCGGTGCTGACGGAAGAAGCGGCTGTCGAGGATATGCCGCGCGTTTTCGTTGGTCACTTCACGGTTGAAGCGGCGAAATTTGGTTCGGAGCGGTCGGTCATGTTGGGGGGGGATCTTCCCATTTTAAAATCCATGGTGGCTGACCCGGTATGGGACTATGTGGCGCTTGGGCATATCCATAAGCATCAGGATCTTAACCCTCAAGGCTACCCGCCTGTCGTATACAGCGGGTCGCTCGAGCGGATCGATTTTGGTGAGGAGGGCGAAGAGAAAGGTTTTTGCTGGGTTGAGCTGCAGCGCAGTGAGACCACCTGGTCCTTTGTTCCCGTGAACGCCCGACCGTTTCGCACCGTAAGCATCGATGTTCGCTCCGAGGAGGATCCGACCGCAGTGGTTGTCGATGCCCTGGAAAGAGCGGAGACGGAGGATGCGGTTATTCGTCTGCAAGTTCAATTGCGCGCCGATCAGATCCCGGGTCTGCGGGAACGAGAGATCGAAGGAGCGCTGGCAGAAACGGCGAGCTTCACGTTCGCGCGTGAAATCGAAGATGAGACACGAGCCCGGCTCGGAGAACTATCGCCGGAAACACTCACCCCTCTCGAGTTAGTCGAGCATTATTTTGAGAGTCGTGATATTGATCCTGAAAGATTGAAGGCGCTTCTGGTGAAAGCCGGAGAGCTTCTGGAATGATTTGTCTATCCAATGATCCCTGTTGAATTAGAGCTCCGCAACTTCCTCGCTTATCGCGATCCAGCCCCCTTGAATTTTCAAGGGATCCATGTTGCCTGTTTGGCCGGTGAAAACGGCGCAGGGAAATCATCTATACTTGATGCCATCACCTGGGCATTATGGGGCAAGGCACGCAGCAACAGCCCGGATGATCTGATTCACCAAGGGCAAACTGAAATGCGCGTGGCGTTGACCTTTATGCAGGGCGATGGTCGTTTTCGCGTCATCCGCCAGCGGAAGACCGGAAAGCGCGGCAGTTCTCTACTTGAATTCCAGGTGTGGAATTCGGAAGTTGAGAGTTGGCAAGGGATAGCAGAATCAACGATCCGTGAAACTCAAGCGAAAATCGAAGGCCTGATCCGGCTTGACCACGAAACTTTTGTGAATTCGGCTTTTCTCCTTCAGGGGCGGGCTGATGAGTTCACCACAAAAACTCCGGCACAGCGCAAACAGGTGCTAGCGAATATCCTGGGCTTGTCTGTGTGGGACAAGTATGAGGAAATAGCCAAGGTGCGGATCTCCACAACGCGTGCGGAGATCGAGCGTCTCGACGGGCGTTTAGAGGAGATCGGACGAGAACTTGCCCAACGCGAAGACTACGAACTGGAGCTAAAGTCCTCTGAACTCATGGCGAGCGAGAAAGCTGCAGAACTGGAGGCGGCGGAGAAAGAATGGGCGAGCCTGGAGGGGACGCGCTCTGAACTCGTGGCTCTCCAGCGTCAGATCGACGACCTCACGAGACGAATTGCCTCTCGAGAGCGGGAACTCTCTGAAGTGCAGAAGGAGCTTAAAGAAGCTGACGCTCAAGCCGATCAAGCTGCAGTTACGGGAGCGCTGGATGAGGTCCGTAAAGCGCTCGCGCACCTCGAACCACTGCAGGTCCGGTTGAAAGAATTAGATGCTGAGCGGGAGAAATTTACAAAGGAAGCCGCTAATCTGCGCGGCGCAAATGATGCGCTCGCCCCGCAGACAGAGCCGATTAAGAAACGCATCGAAACATTGAGCGGCGCAACTGAGCCGGTATGCCCGACATGCGGGCAACCCCTCACGGATGAGCATCGCCAGGAGCTCATTGGCGATTTAAGTGTTGAGGTTACAGATCGGCGAAAGCAGTACAGCGAGAACCGCAAGCGGATCACGGAACTTGAAACAGAACTGGAGAGTCTTTCCAGTGAGCGGATATCCCTGAACGTTCAACTCTCCGAACACGCGCCCCTGCAAAAACGAGCGGGGGAGCTTGAGACGATGCTGACTCACGCTGATGAAGCCAAGCAGAGAGCTGATGGGCTGCGCGAGCGCCTCAAGCGTTGGTCAAGCGAACTCGATCAAGACCAGAAGCAAAGATCAACCCTCGAGGAGCAGGTGCAAGTTTGTGAGAAGCGATTGCGGGCTGCATCCATCACACAGAAGGAAATCGATGCGTTACGGCAGGTGAAACGATTGGCCGATGAGCGCGTTGGAGGTGCCCGTCAAAAACTTACCGCGTTAGTTTCATTTGAGGGGCAACGACAGGAGCGACTGCGCGAGCGGGAGCAGAAGGCAGAGGATTTGAGCCTGTTCGAGGATTTAAGGGTGGCTTTTAGCAAGCGCGGTGTACCAGCGATGATCATCGAGACGGCGGTCCCGGAGCTTGAGAGAACGGCGACAGAGTTGCTTTCGCGCATGACGGATGGTCGGATGCATTTGCGCATCGAGACACAACGGGAGATCAAGACCGGAGAGCTGCGCGAAGCCCTCGAAATCATCATCTCAGATGAGCTTGGGAGCCGGCCCTACGAGCTCTACTCGGGAGGGGAGGCCTTTCGCATTGACTTCGCTCTGCGCATAGCGCTTTCCCGGTTGCTTGCCCGCCGCGCCGGCGCACAACTGCGCAGCCTATTTATCGACGAGGGGTTTGGGACCCAGGACGCCCGCGGTCGGGAGCATCTGGTTTCAGCGATCAACAGCATCCAGGATGATTTCGATCTAATCCTGGTGATCACCCACCTCGCCGAACTAAAAGAGGCGTTCCCGGTGCGGATCGAAGTGACAAAGACGTCTGAAGGATCGGTTTATCAGATCGCGTAGTCGCACCGAAAGTGTCAGAACTTCGGTCTATTATTGAGTTATCTGAGCGGCTCTATGGCAAGAATGGGGTCGGGGATCTTAAAGAGGCTAGATTTCCGTTGTGATCTTCAGGTCAGTCCAGTGAGGTTTCAAGATCAACAGGGAGCCAAACGAAGAAGCATGAACCTTTCCCGGGTTTTCCTTCGCTAGACACAGTGATATGGCCGCCGTGGCGGTGGACGATCTCGTTACATATTGCTAAACCCAAACCCGTTCCTGGCGCACCCGTCGATTTGCTTGCAGAACCCCGATAAAAGCGCGTAAAGATTTCGGATTGTTCAACAAGGGGGATGCCTAACCCCGAATCTTCGACATCGACAACGACCCATTTACCGGAAGTATCTGTTTCGGAGTGGGTGCGAAGGCTGATCACACCCCCATCCGGAGTGTAGTTCATTGCATTGGTTAAGAGGTTCGTGAATACCTGACTGAGCAAGCGTTCATCGCCCTGGATTTCGGGCAAGTCAGAGGAGATCTTTGTTTCAAGCCGCAATCCTTGCTTAGCAGCGAGAGATCTCCGATCCTCTGCAAGGGAGCGAAGAAGATCATTCACCTTCATGGGTCTTCGCTGGAGTTGGGTTGTGCCAACGTCGATGCGCGAAAGTGAGAGTAAATCGTCGATGAGATTCGCCAGACGATCGCTCTCCCTTGACAGGGTTTTTAGGTAGCGCTCTGTTTTACTCCGGTCCTTAACGCGGGCGATAAGATCGAGATACAACCTGATGTTAGTCAGCGGCGTGCGCAGCTCGTGGGATACATCAGAAACAAAACGCGATTTTAAGCGGTCAATTTCCTTCAGCGCGCTGATATCGTGGTAGACACTCACGTAGTTAATGACTGTCCCTGTTGGGTTCAGGACGGGAGTGATCGTGAGTGCGGCGTCATACGTGGATCCGTCTTTGCGCTGATTGATGACTTCGCCCTGCCAGGCATTTCCCTGTGCGATGGTCTCCTGCATTTCGGAATAAAACTCATCATCGTGTTTGTCGCGCTGGAGGATTTCCGGGGTTTTTCCGAGAGCTTCCTTAAAAGAGTAATTGTTCAGTCGTTCCCAGGCGGGGTTAACGAATTGAATTGACGATTCGGCGTCTGTTACCATGACGGCATCGCCGATGTGCCCGAGGATGGCATCCAGTCGATCTCGTTCGGCTTTAAGCGCTTCTTCGAGGTCCATTCGTTCCGAGATGTCGGTGACAAGGCCGGTGATGCCCTGGGGGTTTCCCTCTTCGTCGGTGATCAGGCTGACTCCGACAAGGGCAGGAAGTGTGCGACCGCTGGGGGTTTGAAATTCAAGCTCAAACACTTCAACCGGTTCACGCTTTCCGCGTATTCGCTTATTAAAATTCTCGAGAATTTGTTCAAGATTTTCGGAATGAATAAAATTTAGCCCATCAAAGCGCTTGCCAATGACATCCTCCATTTCCGTTTCAAACATAGAGGCAAGGGCTTGATTGCCATATAGGAAGCGTCCTTCGAGATCTAGCTGAAAAATTCCGGATTGAGCGCTTTCCACTAAGGATCGGTAACGAGCCTCCGACAGAGACAGATCATGCGTGCGCTCTTCGACCTGCAGTTCCAGCAGTTGTGCCTGCGCTTCGATCTGTCCGAAGAGGTTGGCGTTTTCAATCGAAACCGCTGCCTGGGCTGCGAATGCGGAAAGCAGGTCAAGATCCTGGCCCGTGAATGGGCGGTCCAAACCGAGCCTGCGGACGGTCATTGATCCCAGCGTCCGTTGGCGAATGGAAAGCGGCACGATCGCTAGGCATTCGGGCTCATCTTCCGGCGTTCCGGGCACTTGAATGCTGTTGGGATCTGCGGTTGGGTCGTTGATCACTACAGGTTGACCGCGCTCGATGACGCCGCCCGTGATGCCCTCACCCACCTCAAACTCGAACGCCAGGAGCTCATCCGCATTTGGCTCTCGGGCTACGACGCAATGAACCGTACCAGTATCGTAATCCACCAGATGGATGCGGCTGCCGTCGCAGTCCAGTAATTGATTCGCCTGAGTCGCGATTTCGTTGAGCACGGTTTCAGTGTCGAGGGAGGCGGAGATCGAGTGGGCGGTCCGAATTAATGCTTGCGCTTCTTCGGCGCGGCGCTGCGCCTCGCTGAAAAGGTGTGCGTTCTTCGCCGCAATCGCGGCCACACCGGCAATGGTTTCCATCTGCTTGAGATGTTCACGGGTGAACTTAATATCCTTGGATAGCCCGAAGAAGGCCATTCCGCCCATGACTTCATCGCCGGCGATGAGCGGGACACCCAATAGCGCATGAATCCCGGCTTCAACAGCAGGCTGTAGGGTATCTGGATGTTCGCTGTAATCCTCCAGCAACATCGCTTTGCGTTCTTTTAAAGTGATCCAAATTAAACCACCTCCCCGGGGGGGCATCTTCTTCATTGCCTCGGGAAAGCCGAAGCTGTAGGGGAAGGTCAGGGTTTTCCCGTCCGGTTTGAGAAGGGCAATGGCCCCCGAATCGGCGCCGGTAATTTCTTCGCCGAGGCGAAGAACGCGCTCCATGATGTTGGGGAGATCGAGTTCGCTGGTGAGCAATTCAGCAACTTGAGTGCGGAGGCGCTGAATTTCCAGCGATGCTTCGATCGCTTCCCGGTTTCGGACGTGGTCGAGGGCGATGGAGACGTGATCGGCAAGCGCAGATATCAAAGGGACGTCGTCGGCTGTGAGCCACTCCGCAGTTACGGTGATGGCGCCAATTGGATCCCCGTTCGACATGAGCGGTGCGAAGACAACATTGCCGGGACCGAGGATTTTTATAATAGGGGTGAGTAAGGATTCCGACGCGGCCGGCACCATCTGGGAGATAACTTCAGGTCTGTCATCGGAAAAGGCGGCGTGCTTCGTTGAAAAAATCTTTCGGAAAAGATCAATCTTGGTGGGATCAATTTCATAATCGACGAGATCTATTCCGGCAAGTTTCTTGAGCGCTTTTGTTGCAACAGATCCTAATGAATGGGTTTTAAACACCAGACGACCGTTCGGCAATAAGAGAACCACAGTCCCTCGAAGGCCTAGATGCTGGAGTTCGTTCGTCACAGCGTGGATGACATCATCTTCGCTCGAAGCAGCCTGACGAGCCACGGTGGTGGTCGCCCGCAGGATGGAAGCCAAGATTGTCTCGTGGTCGGTGTGTTTCTTTGGTTTTGCCAAGGTAATTAACTCATCACAACGATGTCGAGTTTAGTGTATCACGGTTGGGGTTTTGGATACCATATGAGCGCTTCGATCGATGGGGCCGGAGCACGCTCAATCGAGAAAGCCATTGTCTAGATACCAGGCATGGGCATCTTCTATAGCGGATCGATGTGTTTGCGGTGCAGGTACAAGTAGTTCGCGCTGTGCCTTGCGGCTGTCATAGTAGAAATGCAGTCCGGCCAGGCGGAGCATATGTCCACGCAGAGGGATGCCCATTATCCGTCCGAGTAATTCGGCGGGGCTTGAGAGGTAACGAAGAGCCCAGCCGGGCATGTGCCAGCGTGGGCGCGGCGCGCCGACAACCTCTGCAACCGTGGTGAGCAGCTGTTCAAAGGTGATATTTTCCCCGCCGAGGATGTAACGCTCCCCCGACACTCCGTGTTCTAAGGCGCCAATGTGACCAGCGACCACGTCATCGATGTGAATCACATTGAGTCCGCCCGGGGGAATGGGTGGTCGCCTGCCGCGGGCCATGTGCATGACGATGGCGCTGGAAGCGAGATTTTTGTCCCCGGCACCGAAGACGGAAGCGGGGTTGAGGATGATGGTATTGAAGCCATCAACGGTGGAGCGCCGGACCTCTTCCTCGGCGCGGTGTTTTGCGTACCCATAGGGCCATTCCTCGGCGATATAGTTCCAGGCGTGGCTCTCGTCCATGATGGGGAGAATCTCGTTGGATTCCGCGGCGCGCTCGGGTACTCCCAAGGCGGCGACGGAGGAGGTGTGGATGAACCGCCGAACTCCGCATTGCCGGGCGGCGGAGAGGATATTATGGGTGCCCTCGACGTGGCTGGCGGCCATCTCTTCGGCGTCGGTCCAGCTTCCGACGCGACCGCCACAGTGATAAAGAACCTCGATGTCACGAGTGGCGAGAGCAAGAGAATCGGGTTTGAAGAGATCCCCCTGTACTCGTTCGACGGGAACGCCTTCCAACAACGCCAGCGAACTGGTGGGTCGGTGGAGAGCGCGGACATGATGACCGTGTTTAACTAGTGCTTGGCAAAGGTGTGAGCCGATGAAACCGGTCGCACCGGTAACAAGAATATTCATCTTCAGGAACTACCTCCGTCGGGTATATTCTTTTTGGACTATCAAGTTTACCTGAAAGTTGGGGGCTCGGGGAATCAACCGCTTATTCCCCCTCATTCCAACACAGAGCCTAACTTGGGTATTGACAAACCCTCTGGAATAGTGTATTGTACTCTACAATACAGAGTACTCTGGAGTAATGACATGGATCAGATTGAGGCACATGAGTCACTGGAGATCGTTCGGCAGGCCATGGAGCAGACCCAGAACGCAGTTGCGCGTGCGGGTATGGGATATATGTTCATCATTTGGGGGATCGTCTGGCTGGTGGGATTCCTCGGTAGTCAATTCTTGGGGGAAGACCAAGGGTATCTATGGCTGGTTCTTGATGTCTTCGGCATCGTTGGAACGGCAGTGGTCATCTTGAAATCAAGCCGGAAGGTACGAACGACGCACGGTAAGCGGATCGGCATATTATGGCTGATGATTTTCATTTATGGGGGCCTGCTATTCTGGATTACTGGGCCGATTGAGGGCAACCGTTATCTTTTATTCATCACAACACTTGTCGCCTTTGCTTATGCCATCATGGGGCTCTGGTTTTCACCACCACTACTGTATATAGGTCTATGTATTACCGCTCTAGCCATCGTTGGATGGCAACTGATCCCTGCCTACCTTGGAATTTGGCTTGCCCTCGTTGGGGGTGGAGGGTTGATTATCTCAGGAATATTTGTTCTGCAAGTCAGGGCGTAACCAATGGCGAGTCTCGACACACTCATCCACCAACCTGTCCGCTTACGTATCGTAGCCTCCCTGTCCACACTATCCGAGGATGGGTCTGTGGAGTTCACCTTCCTGCGCGATCTCCATGATCTGACCGACGGCAATCTGGGAGCGCACTTACGAAAACTGGAAGAGGCGGGTTATGTAAGTTTTGAAAAAACCTTTGTTGATAGAAAACCGCGCACCTTCATCGCCCTCACCCGTAAAGGCAAGAAGGCTTTCCGTGAGCACGTGAAAGCTCTCGAGCAAATATTGAAGGACAAACCCTGAACCATATTGCTGCTCAGCAGCGGATTCAATCAAGGAGTAAATGATATGGCACCAGTACTTGCAGTTACCGACTTAGTGAAATGCTACGGGGATTTGCGTGCGGTAGACGGAGTCACTTTCACTGTTGATGAAGGTGAAATCTTCGGCATGGTCGGTCCGAATGGGGCTGGAAAGACCACGACCATCGAATGTCTTGAAGGACTTCGACAACCAGATGGCGGAAGCGTCTCGGTTTATGGGATTGACCCCTTTAAAGAGAGCCGCGCGGTCATGGAGAGAATAGGGATACAACTCCAGGAATCGGATCTTCCCTCCCGTATACGGGTGGGGGAGGCTTTGCATCTGTTCGCATCCTTCTATGCTGATTCGGTCGATCCCGAGAAGCTGCTTGAGCGGATGGGTCTTCAAGAGAAAGAGAGATCGCCTGTTGCAAAGTTGTCGGGGGGGCAGAAACAGCGCCTCTTCATCGCTCTTGCACTCATCAATCGCCCGGATGTGGTTTTTCTTGATGAACTCACGACCGGGTTGGATCCACAGGCGCGGAGGTCAATGTGGGATCTGGTGCGCGAGATACGCGATCAGGGGAGCACCGTTTTTCTGACAACCCACTATATGGAAGAAGCTGAGCGTTTATGTGATCGGGTGGCGATTATGGATTACGGCAAGATTGTGGCGTTGGATAGCCCGCGGGCCATGATCCGCGATCTGGGAATCGAAAGAAGGGTTAGTTTTAGTCCTTTAAATGGCTTCAAGGACCCGGGTCTTGAAACCCTGGCCGGTGTCGAGTTTGTCGAACACCGCCAGGGTCGTGTGATCGTCTCTGGATCTGGGGAACAATTTACAAGCAAGGTGATCAACGCGTTGGAAGATAACGGTATCGACTTCGACGATCTACGGACAGAGCAGCCTAGCTTGGAAGACGTATTCCTCTCCCTGACGGGGAGAGCGGTGAGGGAGTAATAAGATGCGCGGCTTAAGCGAACTGACGAAGACTTCGATCAAACTTTACATCCGCGAACCCATCGCGGCGTTCTTTACCCTGGCTTTTCCTACGATGCTGATCTTGATCTTCGGTGCTATGTATGGCAACGACCCATCGCCGATTTTCGGTGGATTAGGGAGTATGGACGTATCCATGCCGGCATATTCAGCGTTGATCCTGGGTACGATTGGCCTGCTCTCTGTACCCATAACTACGGCAGGATATCGTGAGCAGGGTGTCCTCCGGCGGTTTCGTGCTACTCCCTTGCGCCCGCTCACATATATCGCCTCCGACCTGTTGACCAATCTGGCGATGACGATTCTCGGAATGGTCTTACTCTTCACGGTTGGATGGCTGCTCTACCGGGTTCAATTTGATGGGAATATCCTGTTATTGCTATTCGCGGTGATACTCTCCGGCTTAGCCATGAGTTCAATGGGTTACCTCATCGCCAGCATCGCTTCGGGTGCGCGGGTGGCGCAAGTTATCGGCATGGTCATCTTCTACCCGATGATGTTCTTGTCAGGCGCCGGGATGCCTATCGAACTTCTCCCTCCCTCGATTCAACGCGTCTCAGATTATTTGCCTCTTACCTACGTCGCTCGACTTCTCCGGGGGTTGTGGTTCGGTGACCCGTTTGTTGATCATCTTTTTGAGGTTGTGGTACTTACAGCCATCCTCGTCGTCTTCGGCGGGGCAGCAGCGCGCTACTTCCGCTGGGAGTGAGGATTGGCGGAATGTCATGACAGCAGTAATTTGAAGTAGTGGCAAAAATTGTCCAGGGGAAAATCAGATGGCAATGACGAGGTTCGAAAAGCGGTTTGTTAATCGTAAGGAAAAAAGCGAGCGCAACATTGAACTAGTACAAAACCGTCTTCATGGATTGATCACGGACCACATTCGTGATGTGCTTGAGATCGGATGCGGGATAGGAACTTTATCAGCGTTCTTATCAAGCGAGTACGGCATGAACGTACAGGGCACGGATTTTGACCCCGAGCAAATCCAGATTGCCAGGGAGCTATATAAAGAGGGCGACCGTCTCCATTTTCGTGTTGAGGACGCGGCAAATCTCACATTTGAAGATGCCAGTTTCGATTTGGTTATCTCGCAGAATGCGTTCCATCACATCGCCGTTTGGCCCCAAGCGGTTAGTGAGATCGCTCGGGTATTACGGTTGGAGGGGCATTTAATTTGGATTGATATGGTTTTTCCAAGTGTAGTTACGATGCTTTTCAAACCACTTGTTAAATCCTATGGTCTGTATACGTTCGATGATATTTGGCTTGAGTTATGGGATAACGGTTTCGATGTACAAGTCCATGAGCGTAAGATTAATGGCCCATTTGCGTATCATCACCTTGTTTTAAAGAAAGTCTGTTCTATCCTCCAATCCTGAGTGAAGCGGGCTGGCCTTCGTCGGAAGCGACCGCGGTCTCCAAATTCTGCCGGATGTATCATCAAAGCTGCTTTTAAGTGGCATGCAAACTTAGGATTCGGTGAAATCTGTACAAGTCATGTGGGACCTGATACACTCTCGAACGGGTATCGGATTTCACAAACTTCGGAGGGTTCATGTCTTTACTTTCCAACTGGAAGGAAGTGCTCGAAACCGTAAATCTATCCCCTGATAAGGAGATGGATGTCGTCAGTAAGTGGTTGATCATCACCCGGGCGGCGGTTTTTTCGATGACGATCACCTCGGGCTTGATCGGAGGATTGCTTGCAGCGGCACTTACCGAACACTTGAATTGGTACCACTTCGCGTTAGCGCTGGTGGGCCTGATCCTTGCCCATGCCGCCAACAACATGATCAACGATTACTTTGATCTTGAGACCGGCGTTGACACAGATGAGTATGCCCGAGCGCAATATGCCCCCCACCCGATACTTAGCGGCATGATCAGCAAGCGCGGTTTACTCACAGCGATCCTGACGGTTAACCTGATCGATCTGCTGATCCTTATCTACTTCGTCATCAGTATGGGTTGGCAGGTGTTAATTTTTGCCCTGGCGGGCCTCTTCATCAGTGTGTTCTATGTAGCCCCACCGATCAAACTCAAACACCATGGCCTGGGCGAGCCAGGAGTCTTCTTGGTGTGGGGACCCTTGATGATTGGGGGCACCTACTTCGTTACTGCAGGTGAGATGCCATCTCCCGGGATCTGGCTGGCGTGCGTGCCGTACGCATTGATCGTCACCACCGTGCTCGTTGGAAAACACATTGATAAACGAGAGCTGGATGAGGCAAAAGGGATACGCACAATCCCGGTGATCATCGGAGATAAATCATCCCTGTGGCTGAACAAGGCGATGATGGTGAGCTATTATCTGATCGTCGCCATTCTCGTCCTCACTGGCACGCTGTCGGTATGGGTATTGCTGGTTTTTTTCGCCATACCGCGCCTGGTGATGGTGTTGAAAATCTACAACGAACCGAAACCGAGCGAGCCGCCTGCGGACTACCCGGTCTGGCCGCTCTGGTTTGTCTCTGCAGCTTTTCATCACGGCAAGCTTGCGGGTGGATTGTTCGTGCTGGGGTTGATCCTGAACCTGGTTTTCCCCTTCACACTTAATCTATTCTAAGCGCAAGAACTCTAGAAACCGGAAGAGGGTGTCCAATCATGACACCCTCTTTTTATTTAACCCCGTTCAAAATTATAAGATAAACCCCCTTGAGTCAGCAGATACCTTATTGTTGACCGAGCAGTAATTTCACATATTGAGCCCGTTCGAATGCAAAGGGGTCATCAGTCTCTCTCTGACTCATTTTCCCGCGGAAGTCGTCAAGGTTCTTGTAGTCATGCTCACCCATCCACCCCTCCAATTCACGGATCATTGTCGAGAGGTAGGGGACTCCTTGTTTGTGCAGCGCGGATGCGGTTTGCACGACTTGTGCGCCGGCGAGGAATGCCTTGGCGGCGTCTAACCCCGAATGGACACCGGTGTTCAAGGCAAGGTCGGTCTTCACCCGTCCATATAGCAGTGCAACCCAGCGCAGAGGCAACTTCATCTCCTCGGGCGAACTGAGTACCATCTCCGACACCAGCGTTTCAGTCTTCGTGTCGATGTCTGGCTGCAGGAAGCGGTTGAAGAGCACTACGGCTTTGGCCCCGCGCTTGTCCACTTCAGACACCACATTGGCGATCGATGTATAGAAAGGGCTGAGTTTGACGGCAACGGGGATATCGACCTCGCCGATAACGGCTTCAACGATCTCGTACAGCTGCGCCTCAAGAACCGCGCCGTTGACCTTTTGATCGGCGGCGACGGTGTAAACATTGAGTTCCAGTCCATCCACACCGGTTGCTTCAAGTTGTTTGGCGTACTGTACCCATCCGCCAGAGGAGACGGCGTTTAGGCTGGCGATAAGCGGCATTTTAACTTCTTTGCGTGTCTCTTCGATCCACATGAGATGCTCGTCCGCCTTGCCGTGCTCCATCTCCGGGAAATAGGAGAGCGACTCGGGGTAAATCTCAGCACCGACCGAGAGCTCTTCTTCAAGACGCAGCGCGTCCATGAGAATCTGCTCCTCGAAAAGGGAGCGGATCACAAGCAAGCCCGCACCAGCTTGTTCGGCGAGCTTGATCTGGTCGATGAAGCTGGATATCGAGCTCGCCGCGACGACAATCGGCGAGTTTAATTCGATGCCCATATAGGTTGTTTTTAGGTTTGGCATTGGACCTCCGCAAGTGTCTAGTTTACCCGAATCAAGGATCAACAAACATAGGAATGTTCAATAATAGTAACAGGTATCCTCCGGTTTAGGATGACATTTACACTACTGCTGTACCAGACATGACAATAGACTCATCTGGGATAACCCAAGGGGTTCTGCGCGCTTATGGGCATACCCCTTAATTTACATCATATTGGTTCAAAAGGAGCACCAAATGGCTACAAAGAAAGCCAAGCGAAAGCTTGTTCCCTACGATGGGAATGCCGCAGCCGCGCATACTGCTTACGCGACGAACGAGGTTATTGCAATTTATCCAATTACCCCATCCTCACCGATGGGGGAGATCGCCGATGAGAAGGCGGCGCGAGGGGAGCCAAACATCTGGGGGATGGTTCCCAGCGTAACAGAGATGCAAGCTGAGGGCGGCGCCGCTGGAGCAGTTCACGGCGCACTGACAACGGGCGCCCTGACGACGACTTTCACGGCTTCACAGGGCTTACTGTTGATGCTGCCCAACATGTTCAAGATCGCCGGAGAACTGACGCCGGCCGTATTCCACATCGCCGCTCGCTCTGTCGCCGCGCAGGCGCTATCGATATTCGGCGATCACAGCGACGTGATGGCCGCCCGCTCGACGGGCTGGGGGCTGCTCTCCTCTAATAACCCCCAGGAGGTGATGGACTTCGCCCTCATCGCCCAGGCGGTGGCGCTCGAATCGCGCATTCCTTTCCTGCATTTCTTCGACGGTTTCCGTACGTCCCACGAGATACAGAAGATAGAAGAACTCACCCACGATGATATGCGGGCGTTAATCGACGATGATTGGGTCTTGGCGCACCGCTTGCGGGGGCTTTCGCCAGATCGCCCATCTATCCGCGGGACTGCCCAGAACCCCGATGTATTCTTCGCCGCGCGCGAGACTGTTAATGCCTATTACACAAAAGTGCCTGGGATGGCTCAGAAAGCAATGGACCGCTTCGCGGAAGTTGTCGGGCGCGAGTACCATCTCTTCGACTATGTTGGCGCCCCTGACGCCGAGCGCGTCGTGATAATGATGGGCTCCGGCGCAGACACCATGCATGAAGTGGTGGAATACCTCGCCGCACAGGGAGAAAAAGTAGGATTAATAAAAGTGCGTCTGTACCGCCCCTTCAGCGGGGAGGCACTGCTTAAAGCGCTACCGAAATCAGTTAAGTACGTCGCTGTGCTCGACCGCACAAAAGAACCCGGCGCGGGAGGCGAACCGCTTTACCTGGATGTCCAGAACACAATCAGCGAAGCCGTCGTAAATGGGGACATTGTCGAAAGCGAGAGACCCCTAATCGTCGGCGGGCGCTACGGGTTGGGCTCAAGAGAATTCAACCCCGGGATGGCGAAATCCGTGCTGGACAATTTGGCCGAGAAGAAACCGAGAAATCACTTCACCGTCGGCATCGTCGACGACCTGACACATACAAACCTGGAGTGGGATGACGCCTTCTCTTCGGAGGGCGATGAAGTCCACCGGGCCATGTTTTACGGTCTGGGCGCTGATGGAACCGTGGGTGCAAATAAGAACTCGATCAAGATCATTGGCAAAGCCACCGATTATTACGCCAAGGGGTACTTCGTCTACGACTCAAAGAGATCGGGCGCAATGACCATATCCCACCTGCGCTTCAGCCCGAACCCGATTAGAAGCACCTACTTGATCCAGCAGGCGGAGTTCCTGGCTTGCCACGCGTTCCACTTCCTGGAACGTTATGACATGCTTAAATGCCTCAAGCCGGGCGGCACTTTCCTGCTGAACAGCTCCTACCCCGCGGATGAGGTATGGGATCACTTACCCGCAGATGTGCAGAAGGCTTTGATTGATAAGCAAGCAAACTTCTATGTCATCGATGCTTACTCACTGGCGAAGTCGCTCGGGCTGGGTGGACGCATCAATATAATCATGCAGACCGCCTTCTTCGAGATCTCTGGCGTACTGCCGGATGAGCAGGCGCAGGACATGATCGAGATGGCAGTCGAGGACACCTATGGCAGCAAAGGCAAGGCAGTCGTCGATATGAACGTGAAGGCCTCCAATTTGGCTCGAGAGCGGATTCACAAGATCGATCTGCCGAAGAAAGTGACATCTAAACTTGGCATGCTTCCGCCGGTCCCCGCGGGTGCTCCCGAGTTTGTGCAAACAGTGACGGGCGAGATGATCGCCCGTCGAGGTGAGGAAATACCCGTTTCCCTACTGCCAAATGACGGTACCTATCCCGTTGGAACGACAAAGTACGAAAAGCGAAATGTTGCGCTCGAAATTCCAGTATGGGATCCGGAGGCGTGCATTCAATGCAACCAGTGCGCCTTTGCCTGCCCGCATGGAACGATCCGGCCAAAGATCTACGATGCATCCCTCGCCAACGGCGATGCGCCGGAAGGCTGGCAGGCTGTGCCGGCGAAGGGCCGTGGCTTGGAGGACATGCTGTATACCTTGCAGGTAGCGCCGGAGGATTGCACCGGATGTGGCAATTGCGTCCATATCTGTCCCGCGTTTGCGAAGGATGCGGATGGCCAGAAGACGGATCGCAAGGCGATTAATATGGCGCCTCAACCGCCCATCCGAGAGCAGGAAGCAGCAAAGTGGGATTACTTTCTCTCAATCCCCGACCCCGATCCCGCGCTGTTCAACCGCTTCACCACCAAGGGCTCTCAGTTCCTGCCCACGATGTTCGAATTCTCCGGTGCTTGCGCAGGATGCGGTGAGACGCCGTACATCAAGCTACTCACCCAGCTTTTCGGGGATCGCACCATCATCGCTAATGCCACCGGCTGCTCATCCATCTTTGGCGGAAATCTTCCGACAACACCGTATGCGCCGCGCTTTGACGGTAGGGGGCCAACCTGGTCGAACTCATTATTTGAAGACAACGCCGAGTTCGGTATGGGTATGCGGCTCACCGCCGACAAATTAAGTCAATTTGCCAGGGAGCTGTTGGGCCAGGTCAAGCTGAATGGCAAAGCAGCGTTGGCGAAGGAAATCCTGGATGCCGACGTCTCAACGCAGGAGGGGATCGAAGTTCAGCGCGGTCGAGTTGACGAACTCAAGGCGCTTCTCGAGAAGCAGAAAGATCCGCAGGCGGAGCGGTTGTTGAACATCGCCGACTTCCTGGTTCCCAAATCCGTCTGGATATTGGGCGGCGACGGTTGGGGATATGACATCGGCTACGGCGGCCTGGACCACGTGCTGGCATCGGGCAAGAACGTGAACGTTCTCTTGCTGGACACCGGCGTGTACTCCAACACCGGCGGTCAGGCTTCAAAAGCCACGCCGCGCGCCGCAGTGGCAAAGTTCGCAGCTGCGGGTAAGGACATGCCTAAAAAGGATCTGGGAGCTATCGCCATGACCTATGGCAACATCTATGTAGCTCAGGTCGCGTACGGCGACAACATGACCCAACTGGTTAAGGCGATGAGCGAAGCCGAGTCCTATGATGGTCCTTCGCTGATCATCGCCTACGCTCACTGCATCGCCCACGGCATCGACATGACCACAGCGACAGATATTCACGGAGATGCTGTGAAGAGTGGTTTCTGGCCGCTCTTCCGCTACGATCCACGGTTGGGCGACCAGGGCAAAAACCCGCTGCAGCTCGACTCCAAGGTGCCGACTGAGGACATCGAGACGTTTATGTACAAGCAGAATCGCTTCCGTTCACTACGCCAGTCCGATCCGGATCGGGCAGGAAAGCTGCTGGAGGCGTTACGTGAGGATGTCATCACGCGCTGGAAATTCTACGAGCAGATGGCCAACCTCGATATCTAAGAAACCCAGAACCAATAAAAACGCCCCGCGCGAGTAGCACGGGGCGTTTTTTATGGATGTTATGAATTGAAAACCGATTATTTCAGCGCATCGGCAATAGATGCGGCCCAGGAGGTGATCGCATCCCAGTCTCGGAAGTCGCCGACCGGAGCTTTGATGCCCTTGATGAGCAGTTTCTCGCCCAGGCTGAGTTTAGACAGGTCCAGAACGCCGTGGAAGAAAGCGATACCGCAGGGCTGGATGCGGTCAGCGATGGGTTGCTGTGCTTCGGGGAAGCGCCAACCTTGCATCAGTTGAGCTGGATCTCCATCACCCGTGGGCCCACTAGAAAAGAACCACACGGGCATCCTTGCCATAGTCTTCTCATTGTCTTCCAGGAACGCCACGGCATCCTTGCGCCATTGACCCACGTAAACCGCGCTCCCCAGAACAATTGCTTTGTAGGGGGTGAGGTCGTTGATGCTATCCGTGGGCAGCACGTCGGTTTGCAAACCTGCTTGAAGAATCACTTGTCCGATCTTCTCGGCAATCTCCGCCGTTGCGCCGTACTTAGTGGCGTAGGCAACCAGAACTCGAGTGTCCATCTGATCGTCCTTTACATCTTGAGAGAGCAAAGGAAGCAGAGCCGCCCCGCTCTCAAGTACGAACCTAGATAAATTCTGATAATCCAAAATGCTTCAAAACACGCAAGCTCCGCAACGTATTCCAGCGGCTTGGACCTCCGGTTTTCTCCATATCAAAATGAGTCTGACCTGAATGCCTTGCCTGCACAGGCCAACGGTTATCGTTCCGCCGTTTTTTCAACAACACATCCAGAGCAGGCTGCATTCGCGAATCATAATCGACCCCTGCACACTGAAAATAATCAAGCGCCCTTAAGATATCGTACCGCCAACGCGAAGGATACGACAGCATCAGCATGCGCTTATCAATGATCTCTCCAGTACGGTCCGAGCGATACAGGTGGTGCAGTAAAATGAATTCGCGGGCCTCAGTTGCAATTTGCTCCAATTCGTCTCGGCGATAGACATAGCCATTGGTTGTATATTCCTGGATTCCTTCGATGACTGAAATTGTGGAATGCAAGGAACTATGAACGGCACCCTGGCGGTTTGCCCGACAATTGAAACCCCCATCGGGCATGTGTTGTTCTAGTATAAAATCCACAATGGAGCGCAGCGCCTCGCCCTCCGCTTTGAAATAACTCGCGAAGTTCAGAAACATCCCGTTTAAACAAACATCACTCTGCTTAATCGTCCTGGAGGGATTGACGCCCCCATCGGGCCCTTTGTGGTCGCGAAGGATAACCAACACAGACTCTATGATGTCCGGATGCTCAGGAGCGATGCCGAGATTCTTCAAATCCAGGAGTGTGTAGTGGCTGGATATCCATTTGGGTTGATAAAAGCCTCGCCCCCAATGCCCCTCTTTCTTGCGAAAACCAAGAAACCTTGCCCCCCACCCTTCGCTGGCGATGCAGTCGCGGAGAAGCGGTTTTTCAGCGTCCAGAAGATCCCGGTGCACCTGATACTGAATAGCGACATCCCCTTCAAGAAGCCAGTTAGTGATTTGTTGTTTATCCATCGGAAATGAGAACCCCTTGCATGTTTTTTAGAACGACTATCGAATCGCGCATAAACTGTATTGCGCAGCGCGGCGAAGTAAAGACTGCTGGATGCGTGTGTCTGCCAGTTCGTATTGAGCTGCGCTACCTGTCAGCCTATCGAATTCCCAACACATTGGCAACCTTCTCCGCGAACTCATTTTCCGATTCTGTTTCGCGCCTTTCGCACACCGAGATATTGTTTGCTCGGGATTCCTTCAGGATTGTCCGTGTTATTAGGTCGTCAAATTCGAGGAATTTGGGCCAGGCTTCTTCCGGTTTAGCCAATTGATAGACAGCTTCCTTCATACCTTTACGCTCATCGGTCTCGCTCCAGATTTTGGCGCTCGACCGTTCTGGTCTTGCCAGGCATACAATTTGGTGAGTCGAGATTACTTGCGCCAGGAGGGCTGGGTTGCATATCCCGCCATCAATTAATACGCTGGCGTTGGGCTTGGTGGCCTCAAGGTCTTCAGCAAGCAGGTCCAAAAATTCAGGGAGCGCCGCTTGATTAAAACTATCGAACTCATCCCAGGACATATCGAGCAACCAGGCCAATCCGTCTCGAGCTACTGACCAGGCTCTGTTGACTGGGTGACGTTTCTGCGTAAATCGGTCGTGATATGCTCGGTAGATATGGGCGTCCATGTCGTAGACAGGAATATCAAACCTGGCTGAAAGGACATTGCAGATGGTTGTCTTGCCCGAGCCGGCTCCGCCGACAACCCAGTAGAGCCTATCTCGTCTGAAGAGAGCGGCTCGAGAGCGTGTGAGCAAATCATGGTTGATGAGGAAAGGCATTGGATTTGGTCTCCAGAATCAATGCTACCAAATCGCACCCCTTGTAGGGCCAGCTACCAAAGGTCCCAGCGATTTCCTGGGGCTGCTAACGTTTAGGTATCGTAACGTAGAGATTTGCTTGTCCAGATCAAGATCAAAGTCATTGGGCTTGAAAGGACAGACTGCTGACCCCTGGAAAAGCTCGTCTGAAAATTCGATTAGGTTGCAATCTCCAGCGCAATTTCGGCCATCTGTGTAAAACTCTTTTCGCGCTGCTCGGCAGTTGATGCTTCACCAGTAACCAGGCTATCACTCACGGTTAAGATTGAGAGTGTTGAGATCTTGAACTTCGCTCCGAGTGTGTAAAGACCGTTTGACTCCATTTCACAAACAAGGGTGCCATACTCGGACCATATTTTCCACCAATCGGGGTCGTCATTGTAGAACGTATCACTCGAGAAGATACCTCCTACTTGCACGTTGATCCCGCGTTCATTGGCAGCATTATAGGCTTTGAGTAAGAGATCAAAGCTGGCTGCAGGCGCATAATCCATTCCGTCGAAACGAAGCTTATTGATGTGCGAGTCGGTTGATGCAGTCATAGCAAGCACGATATCACCAATCTTTAAGTCAGGTTGGAATGCACCGCACGTTCCCACGCGAATCAATGTTTCAACGTTATATTCAGTCACCAATTCGTTCACATATATGGATAGAGTTGGTATGCCCATCCCAGATCCCATCGCCGAGACAGTCTTGTCTCCATAGCGACCCGTATAACCCCACATTCCGCGAACTTCATTGAAACAGACCACGTCCTGCAGCAATGTTTCAGCTATGTATTTGGCTCGCATCGGATCTCCAGGCAGCAGGACGGTTGATGCAATTTGACCCTGTGTTGCGCCTATGTGGATACTCATCTGACACCTCCAAGTTTAAGTTGGTTCGCTTTCGTAAACAGGTTTATATCGTTATCTGAGAGAACAGCAATGTCCAAGGATACGATAAGAAATCGTAGATGCAAGCAACTTCGAGCTAGAACATCTTTCAATCTCAAGATGTCTAACGGTTTTGAGCTGCGAAGTCCCCCGCCCTATGGGGGGCGAAGTCCCCCGCCCTATGGGGGGCGAAGTCCCCCGCCCTATGGGGGGCGAAGTCCCCTGCCCTATGGGGGGCGAAAATACGGTCAGCACCACGCGGGAGTTAGCTGGCTAATAGCAACTAGACAACGTATCAACGGTCCTTATTGTTCAGCCATCAAGGTTGTCGCTTCCCTGAGTCTTGCGCAAAAGAGCAGGCTTAGAACCATGAGCCCGATGAGCATGATCAAAGGTAAGGTCATTGAACCTGTTTCCGGAGACTTAAAACTGTCCATTCCCAAGATGAAAACGATTCCTGAGATTTGACCCATGAGCAAAAGCAAGCCGTTTGACGTACCTTCTGGTGTTGGATGGGTAACTTCAGCGCCATACTGGAATCCGACCGGTCCAGCGCTAAGTAAGAAGAAGCCAAACACAAAAGCTGATACAAGCAGGAGCCAGTAGCTTGTGGCAAAGGTAATGCCGACAAGCCCCAGGGTTGCACCTGTTACAGCCAATAACAAATAAGGCGTTCTTTTGCGATAATGGTCAGAGAGTAATGGGATGACTACGGCACCGATAATACCACCCACGATCATCAGACCTCCTATGTTGCCAGCCTGGACGATCGAGAAACCTCTCGGCCTGACGATATCTTCGATCCAGGTTGTTACCGCATTGAATACACCCAACCCCACGAAGAAGACAATTAATAGAAGTATAAAATCCTTAATTCGCAAGGATTCTTTTAGGCCGTCAAAAACAAGAGAGCGCTCTTCCTGATCAGGGCGGCAGGGAGCGGTGGGAGGACGTTCCTTAATCAGGGCAAAAAAGACAACGACTGCGATCGCAGAAACGATCCCATAGATTAGGAGCATGCCGGGAATCTGAGATTGGATCGTAAGATAAGGAGTCAGCACCAATGCCACAAGGATGCCTAGGTACATCGCCAGTGATCCAAGCCCTGCGGCGGTAGCACGCTCCCGGAAAGGAAACCAGCGGGCGGCCACGGTAGTTATAGCATTGAGGATGAATGGCTGCCCGATGGCAATCCCTATTTGTGCAATAAGAACGATTGTGTAGCTGGGGGCAAAGAGACCTCGCAACAAGCCAAAGATGCCCGTCAAAGCGACGCCTATACCTACGGCTACTCGGATGCCATAGGTATCAATTATCCAGGAGGCAGGGATCGAGACGACGATATAGACGATCATGAAGCTCATAGATAAGAGACCAATGCTGAGATCTGAAACCCCATAATATGAGGCAGCACTGCCCGTGATGGGGGCAAAGGTTATCCATAAGAGCTGATTGATGGCGACGACAAACATGAACACAAGCAGCACGACCCATCGATAACCATAGATTTTGAAATTGGTTTGTTCCATCGGGCAAAACCTCCTACTAAATAGCTGATTTGGCAAGGGACCAACGCCACCACACGGCAGTACGCTCGAGCATCGCCTGGATTTTCTAGTTTCTCTCAGCTGAAGGTAAGCTTTACATCATTGTCTAATGTAGGCTGATGCGCTTTGTTTTCACATTACGGTTGGTCAACCACCTAACAGTCGCGAGATGAGCGGCCGGGGCATACACTTTACCCTGAGCTCCAGGCAGCAAAATCATACACCCTATTTTGCTTAACCCGCCGCATCCTTGGTCGCCTCTCCGTCAACCCCGCTCGGGACGTGACAACGAATGGTTAGGGACAGTCTTTTTGCGCCAGAACGAATAGATGCGCGGATCCAGGCGAAGTGTCATCTGCCACAACTTTTGACAAGATGATATCGAACCCGCTTTCCTTGACCATTTTCAGGTTCGTCTCGGCGTCGTAGTGACTCCAATACATGCGTTTGCCATGATAGCCGTGAATGTCCTTCTCCAAGTCGTCTGCACCCAAGCAGAGCAACATCAACCCTGATGTCTTGAGCATCCGATGGAAGTTTAGCAGAAGTGCATGATGCTCTCGACGCGGAACGTGAATGATGGCGTAGTACGAGCAGACGGCATCAAAGGAGTTTTCTGCGAGTGTGAGTTGAGTGATGTCTTGGCAAAGGAAGTGAGCCCCAGATACCAATTGACGCGCTAGACGAATCTGTTTCTCAGCAAAGTCCACTCCAATGACATCGAAGAACTGGCTCAAGTATCTGGTGACCGGTACGCCTGCCCCGCAACCGGCATCGAGAACTTTGGCACCCTTGGATAGCCGCTGTACGAGTTCCTGAAGCAATTGCACATCTTCTGAGTCCTCGGCGCGAGTTGTCAAGTACTTAGCGGCGATCGCATTGTATCCCGCCCTGACCATTGCCTTGTCGTCCATGCAAATCTACCTTGTCTGATAAAGAAGCTTATCCGTATTGGTGACTGCAATGTGCTACCACTAACAGCTTCGAGTTGCGAAGTCCCACTCACGATGCGGGGCGAAGTCCCCGGTTCCACCATGTGCCCCTCGCGTTCGCGCAGCAAAGTGGAGAAGGGTTTCGGGGGCGAAGTCCCCGGGTGGGACGAGGTAACGAGTAGTACGGCGAGCATCTTTGACTCTAGTTTCCCTCCTCGATCATTGTTTATCAAGAAAGAGAGCCTAACCAATCTAAATCTGCTTGTTCTGTTGCTTTACTTTCAATCCGGAGATTGTCAGCGCCGAGGTAGTCGAGAAACCGCTTAAAGCAGTGTAGGAGATCGGACCGCATTCTTTCCGACTGCTTTACCCCAGACTCCCACCACCAGTTCTTGATTATTAAGGTCCCATTCTTCTTGTCTCGTCCTGGTTCAAACCGGGCTACGAATCGGTCGCCATATAGAATGGGAAGCACATAATATCCATAGCGACGATCGGCAACTGGCTTGTAGACTTCCCAGACGTAGTCAAAGTCAAACAATTCCCCTACAAAACGCCGGTCCCAAAGTAGGTTATCTAAAGGAGCCATTATGACAGCTCGTGACAACGGGGCACTGGAATCCAGCGTCTTGTTAAGGAGCATCTCGTCCTCGCGCCTCATGTAGAGAGGCAGCTTCATTCCATCCACGCCCACCTCTACCACTTTGCCCTGTATGAGCAGCCGTGAAAGAGCAGCCTTGCGCTCCTTGCTTTTGATTCTGGGCATCCCAAGCCATGCATCGCCGGACTTATCCCAGAGCAACCCTACACCCCCAATACGTCTGTGAACATACCAATCGTGGAACTGCTCCTCTGTCTCATTGGGGTCAACGGCCGAGAATACATCTTCCGGAAGATGACGACTGGCAAAGTCGTACACTTTTCGTGTGTTCACCTTGTGATGAACAACCAGTTCGCCTCCCCAGTACATGCTCTCTAGTGCGGCACAGGCTAACCGCGTTGGCGCCCACGACCAGTCCACGGTCTGATTGAAATCCAGGTCTATCGAAGACAAAGGACCACGCTCCTCAAGCGCCTTGCGAACCTGGGGCAGGATCGAGCGGACAGGTCCGGGGCTTCTGCCGGGGTTGCGCTTAGCTGCTTCTCTACGACGGCGAAAACACGGCCAGTCATCCACAGAGTAGATGGACATATTTTTATCCCACCCATCCAGAAGCTTCCGATCCTTATAAAGCAGCTCCTGTAGCATCACAGCCTGAAAGCCCGAAACTCGGGCTTGGAGTATCAACTCTGGGTTGCGGCCAATGATGTTAAGAGGGTCGAATTGAATGCAGCCAACACGATGTATGTACTCGAGCACGCCGGCTTTACCCTTCAACTTATAGGATGGCCACAAGCCCTGATGGGCGAGGACAAAACGACGGGCTTGTTGCTTGGTAATTGTCAATATATCCATTCCTGATTATTATGACCTATTCATCGCGTTGAGGGTGTCTGTTGTTATTCTTCAATCGGCGACATGGGTATGCGCGCCTCAAAATTCTCGCGCCAATCAAAAGGCAAACTTACTCGGGCGTATTAATGGATGCTCAGAGCGGTTCGCGCGCGATCGCGCAGACCTTGTAATTCGGGATCTTGGCTAGCGGATCGCGAGCATCGAGCGTGAGCGATGTCGAAGGAGGCTCCTGCTGAGCCTGTCGAAGCATCCGTTCCCGCGAATGGTTAGCCAGCGTCAATAATCGAATTCGAAGCCGACGATTCGAGAAAAGGCTTCAGCTTGTTGCTGAGATGATCATCCTTTTCATACAGGACAATCAAACCATTTACGATGACATGGGCATCGCCCTCGTCACTCGGGTCGGAACCCCAATCAAGATTGGATAACCCATACTCAATTTCTAATCCATCAGCATAGAGAACACGAAGAGACGTGACCTTCCCCCAATTCTCCTGGATTATGTGATTAGGCTCTCCAAACTCAGAAATCCAGTTCCGATCCTTGAGATATTCCTTAGGTTTTCTAAGCAAGAGAATGAGATCCACGTCTGATTCAGGGCTTGCCTCCACGCGAGCATGCGATCCAACAAGAGCTAGTGCCATAAGATCAGGCTCAGTCTTGGCCCATTCAACAACGCTCTGAAGGAAAGCCCTGACATTTAAATCAATTTCGTCGGTCAAATCAGCAACCATTAAATATATTGGTGATGATGAATAGGACGCTGGCTCACGGTTTTGAGCTCAGCCGCCTCCCTCGCGCCTTTGAGTGCTTTTGTAGATTCTCATACTAGGTCCATCGATTCCAAATTGCGCCATCCGCGGGAGCCTGTGCTGAGCCTGTCGAGGCATCAGCTGCAGCGTTTTCATAGATGTTAGGATGCCCTTACTGATTCTTGCTCATAAGCCATGTGTGAACTTCGGAAATGCGGCTGACAACCAGAGTGATGTGTCCGTCCCCGGGCAGGATCCGAGCGTCCACACCGGGGATGCGGTTGGATAGCCACTCTCCGTGGGAAAACGGAACAAAGCGATCTTGCTTACCGTGCAACAGCATGACGGGAATATGAATCTGCCCCAAGTCGAAACCCCAATGCTTTGTAAAAGCGATGTCATCATCAACCCAGCCGTCACGCCTTTCCTTGATTCCCTCAATTATGTTGTTAATCAGGTCAGCGACAAAATCCCCTGTAAGAACATCAGCATCGACCGGGCTCAAAAGAGAGCGTAACGCGTGATGAAGTGACTCGGGATCAGCGGTCAATAGACCCGGAGCCTCAGCTTCAATGAACGGCTCAAGCGCATTTCTCCCTTCGAGCGCAGCGCCGAACTCTGCAATATTGCTTTCACCCATCCCAGCTAACCAGTCAAGCTCATCAGCCTCGTAAGGCGCTGGCGAGGCCAGTGCGGCAGCTGCCAAAACCAAATCAGGTTGGAGGGCTGCACATGCGAGCGCGTGCGGTCCACCTCCGGAATGACCCCAAATTGCCAACCGGTCTAAATTAAGTGCAATCGCGATCGCGGCAACGTCCTCAGCAGCACTGGCCACACTACGACCAGGAAATGTTGTTGAACCCCCGTATCCTGGTCGATCATAGCCGATCAACCGAATACCGCGTGACAGTGCATCCTCAATCCATTTGGGACTTAGCAATCTCGAGCCTGGCGTTCCACTGTGCACGAGGATAGGTACCCCATCTGGCTTGCCCGCCTCAAATATTCGGACCTCGCGCCCACTCTCCGTCAGGATGGTGCGTTCTCGATTGTTCATTTTTAGTCCTCCTGACTCTATTCCGAGGCGACTCTCTAATTAGTAATGCAATCTCATCAATTAGCGTGTGCGCTGCTTGCACTCGGTAAGTAGAAATCTATTAGATACGGCAGGGAAGCCTAACGGTTTTGAGCTGGGAAGTTCCACGTTCTGTGTGGGCAGTGGCCGGGGCCATTGCTTCTCGAATTGATTTCGCGCCGCATCCCCGGTCGCCTCCGCGAGACGTTAGCCCGCTGCCCATAACGGTAATTGAGGGAATCTTTGCTTAGATAGTTGACATTGAAATAAATATATAATCATCATTGTGTCGGCTTTGACCCTTTGACAAGAATGTAAGCGAATATTAGCCCAAAAATCACATTTACAGCAGCGTAAATCCAGTATGCACTCTCAGGTTTTCCTTCTATTCCATGTAAAAATGGCAGCAATGGTGCAGCCGTATTGTTCATTGCATGAAAAAACATCACCACGATTAGCTTCTTGCCACTTGAGTTATACAGCCAAGCATACATGAGCGATATACTAGTTGTCATCATCACGAAAGCTAAAAACGAGTATGCGCTATGCAAATCACCCCTCATAAACCATAAGGGTAAATGCCAAATACCCCAGATTACACCTATTACTAAGCTTGCCGGTATGACCCCGATTTTTTCTTGTAAAGGTTCCTGAGCATAACCTCGCCAGCCAAATTCTTCTTGTCCACCACCAATTACCAACATGAGAAAAAAGTATGGAATCGCCAGAACTATCGGTGCGACAGGAACTTCGGTTGGGAATAGCGTTTTGGCAACATCCAAGCCAACGGCAAGTGCCAGATAATGAGCTATCACATGAATTAACATCGGCAACGCCAAGGCAACAACCAAAAATACTGGCTTGATGTGAATATCAAGCGCCTGTCGTAAAAATACTCTTGTTCCCTTCCAACCACCCTCCCGGACTACAAGTGTGATTGTGGCCAGCAAAGGGGCGAATGCTCCAATGATAACAACTACAGTTGAATACTCCGTCACACTAAAGGGCAACTTTATTCCTGTTCCATCCAATACAGAAGGTATCCAAATAACCCATGAATAGGCAAATGTCAGCAAGAAAAATTTCCAAGGATCTCTGTTTTTGTATTGATTTGTCATCAATTTTTTTCCTTTATCTACTTATAAATGCAGGCTAACGGATGAGATCACCTGCAGCCAGTTTTTTCCGGTCTTCCGTTCCCGGTCTCCGGTCTGCCACTGGCTGTCGGGTGGAGCGAGGGTTACTAGAATGTATTTAAGATGGGGGCACGGCAGGCATGGTACCCTTCGTTT
>CAYLOO010000021.1:0-32989 GCA_964385355.1 uncultured Anaerolineaceae bacterium | reverse complement strand
GGCATTGCCAGTGTCCCGAGATCCACCGATGTCAAACTTGTCGAACGGATGGTGATTGAATGACACGTATCTATGCCTTGGTTAACCAGAAAGGCGGGGTTGGGAAAACGACCACCGCAATCAATCTCGGCGCCAATATCGCGAAATTCGGTCTGCGTGTCTTGCTTGTCGACATCGACCCACAAGCAAACGCGACTTCCTGTCTGGGTATAAATCACTCAGAGGTCCAGCAGGGCACTTACGATGCTTTCATCGGACGGACCCCTGCATCTGAGATCGTCCTTCACAACCAGAAATTAAAACTGTCCTTACTGCCCTCTTCCTCCGCCCTTGCCGGGGCTCAAATCGAAATGGTCGATATCCCCGAGCGCGAGAAGTTATTAAAGAAAATGCTCCAACCTCTCACGAAGAAGTACGATTACATCTTTATAGATTGCCCGCCTTCCCTCGGCCTGTTAACGCTCAACGGCTTGCTCGCGGCATCAAATGGCGTCATCATCCCTATTCAATGCGAGTACCTTGCCCTGGAAGGGCTAACGCAGCTCATGGAGACGTTGACGCGCGTTCAAAGTGGACTATTTCCCAAACTCAGAATCCGCGGGATGCTGCTTACAATGTATGACAGCCGTACGAACCTCTCGCAGGATGTGGTGGAGGAAGTCAGAAAGCATTTCCCAGACGAAGTTTTTCGAACGGTGATACCCCGCAGTATAAGGCTCGCTGAAGCGCCGTCTCACGGCCTTCCGATTACGGTTTATTCGCCGAACTCAAGCGGCGCAGTTGCTTACCAGTCGCTTGCGCGGGAGCTTCTCGAGGGTGACGGAGTCGAAAATATAGAAACCATCCGTAACGATGAGGTAAGAAATGAGTAAGAAGCGCGGGTTAGGTAAAGGTCTGGATGCATTAATCCCGACAGGCTCCGACCAAATTCCATCAAGGCAAGGTATGCTCCAGGTACCTGTCGAGAACATTCAACCCAATCCCAGGCAACCACGCACGTCCCCGGAAATGGAGAATATCTCTCAACTCGCCGATTCCATCAGAGAACACGGCATCTTGCAGCCGCTCGTCGTCCTCCCAAAGGATTCAGGCGGCAGGTATACGCTCATCGCTGGAGAAAGGCGTTTACGTGCTGCCCAGAAAACTGGCCTGAAATTCGTCCCCGTGATCGTACGCGAAGCCGATGAACAGCAGCAGCTCGAGTGGGCACTCGTGGAGAACTTGCAGCGATCAGATTTGAACCCTCTTGAAATTGCGAATGGCTACCTCCAGTTAGCAGATGAGTTCGATCTTTCTCACGCGGAGATCGCTAAACGAGTCGGTAAAAACCGCGCCACCGTTAGCAATACGCTCCGCCTGTTAAAACTCTCCGCTGCTGTTCGAGGCGCACTCATCGAGAACAAGATTTCCGAGGGACACGCCCGGGCGCTCCTTAGTCTTCCCACCGCACAAGCCCAATCCGCGGCACTTCAGAGCATCCTTGAGCGAGAACTCAGCGTGCGCCAGGTCGAGGAACTCGTACAGCGTCTGCTCGGTGAACGGCGGAAGAAGAAACCAACAACAAAACGCTCTCCAGAGGAGACAGCCCTGGAAAATCAACTCCGAGATGCGCTTGGCACCCGGGTGACATTAAAAAGAGGGCAGCGCGGAGGAAGCCTGGTCATCCGTTTCTTCTCCGATGAAGAATTGAATGCCCTGGTAGATCGTTTGCTGGCTAGCTCGGAGGAGAAATAACTTGCGCTATCTGGTTTTCGGTACCGGAGCTGTCGGCGCCCTTGTAGGCGGCAAGCTCGCACTCGCCGGGTTCCCGGTGACGTTTCTGGCGCGACCTCGAATTACGGAAGCCTTACACAAGCGTGGTCTCCACCTAAGCGGTGATCGCACGCAGGGAGTCGTCGAAGAAATCCATGCCATCACCGAAATCTCAGGGATGGAGAAACCCGATCTTATCCTGCTGACGGTCAAAACTTACGACGCCGAGACTGCGGCAACGGAGATCGAGGCCGCATTTCCAGAACCCCCCACCATCGTGAGTCTATTAAATGGTATAGGCAGCGAGCAGATGCTCGCTGCGCGGTTTGGGGAAGAGCGCGTCATCTCTGCCACCCTTACCTCTGCCGTGCAAATGATTGAACCTGCAGTAATCCACGTCGCCCGGCGGAGAGGGATCGGCGTTGCCCTTAATCATCCATTGGCGGCTGAGTTCATTCGTGATCTCGAAGCAGCCGACTTCCTCACTGAAGCTTATGCTAACGCTGAACGCATGAAGTGGTCAAAGCTCTTGACGAATATCGTCGCCAATGCGAGTTCGGCCATCCTCGGTTGGACACCGTCGCAAGTGTATTCCCATCCAAGTACTGCAAGGATTGAAATTGAGTCTCTTAGAGAAACAGTCCGGGTCCTGCGGGTTATTGGCTACACCCCACAGGATTTGCCGGGAGTTCGCGTATCCCTTCTCGCGCGTGCGGTTTTTCTCCCCCAAGTGCTCATTCGACATCTTCTCGGGAAGGTCGTCAGTGAAGGGCGCGGGGATAAAAAACCGTCACTCCATTTCGACATCGGCCGCGGTAAATCCGAGGTCTTGCAGTTAAACGGTTCAGTTGTACAAACCGGCTCACACCTGGGTTCCCCTACACCAGCTAATCGCCTTCTCACTGACACGTTGATGAAGCTCGTAAATAATCAGGAAGACCCGGAAAGATTCCTAAATAATCCCGAGCTATTGATTCGACTCGCCCGGGAATACGACGTTCCCGGGATTTGACCCTGCAGGTTCTGGCACTTTCAACACCGGCTTCGCCCGCCAGCTTCAGAACAGCGATCTCGAATTGCTGCCTATGGACATCCACCGGTCTTTTTCTAGGTATAATCTCGTGAACATATCCTGACAGTGGAGGCTTGAATGGATTTTGATGCTAAAGTCGCGATTGTGTCCGGGGCTTCTCGCGGCATAGGCCGGGCGATTGCTCTCGAAATTGGCAGTCGTGGCGCCCGCGTCGTCGTAAACTATAATCAAAACTCTTCAGCCGCCGATGCAGTCGTGAAAACAATCTCGGAAAGCGGGGGGAAGGCTTTCGCCCACCAGGCTGACGTCAGCGTTTTCGAGCAGGCGGATGGGCTGATAAAAGCCGCCATCGAGAAGTACGGCGATCTCCATATCCTCGTGAACAACGCTGGCATCACCCGCGATGGCCTGATCATGACAATGTCCGAAAGTGACTGGGACGATGTGATCCGGACTAATTTAAAATCGACGTTTAACTGCTGCAAAGCAGCAATCCGCCACATGCTGCGCCGCAGGTACGGACGGATCATCAATATCGCCTCCATATCAGGGATTATGGGAAATCCCGGTCAGACCAATTATTCCGCCTCCAAAGCAGGACAAATGGGTTTCACGAGGGCGCTAGCGCGAGAAGTCGCATCGAGAACTATCACGGTCAACGCGATTGCGCCCGGTTTCATCCAAACCGATATCTGGTCGACCGTGCCCGATGATGCTCAGAAGAGCTTGATGGATATAATTCCTCTTGGTCGAGTCGGGCAACCGGAAGAGATAGCAAAAGCCGTCGCTTATCTCGCCTCCGATGATGCAGCATACATCACGGGTCATACACTTACTGTTGATGGCGGAATTGCGATGTAAATAGGAGTCTAAAAGAATGGATACAACAGAAGAGAAACAAGATCGTGCTCCCGGCATAACAACGATGGCCCCCGGGGTTCTCCTTACCCAGGCTCGTCTCACAGCGCTAAGCGTCCCTGGCGTTATTGCGATGGCGCCCATACGCAGCGGCGTCAATCGACTCTTTCGTCGGGGATCGGGCGCAGGAGTACAAATCGACATCGAAGATGGTGAGGTCGGTGTTGATCTTTTCCTGATCGTGGCCCAGGATATCAACGTGCGCGAGGTCAGCCGAAAGGTTCAGACTGAGGTTGTACGTGCTATCGAGGAAATGATCGGCATGGATGTCGTTCGAGTTGATATACACATCGAGGATATTGACTACACTGACATTGTAGATTAATTACGGTTCGAGCCCATGAAGCGCGAACGGCGGCAGTTACGAAACCTAATTATTCAAGCCCTCTATGAAATCGACGCTGTCGACCATCCACCACAAGAGGTCATTGCTCGATACCTGGAACAAAACGATAACCTAAGCGATGATGGGTCGGCGTTTTTTAAATGCTTTGTGGAAGGCGTCCTTTCTACAACTCCAGAATTAGATAATGTTATCGCCACCTTCGCACCCGAGTGGCCCATTGATCAACTCGCTGTTCTCGACCGGAACATCTTACGCATGGCTCTCTGGGAGATTGTCTTCTACGACGAGACACCACTAAAAGTTGCCATCAATGAGGCTGTCGAGCTCGCTAAACGTTTCGGATCAGAGAGCTCCGCACGTTTCGTTAATGGTGTCTTGGGTACGCTCGCCGAACAGGAACAAGAAATCCGCCGCCGATTCACAGTTGCAGACTAACGAAAATTAAACTATGGATATCTTTGGTATTGGTCCCCTCGAGATCCTCTTCATTCTTCTAATCGCCATGGTTGTTGTAGGACCCCGCAACATGGAGAAAACGGGCAGAACGATCGGCCGTTTCCTCAACCGTCTCTACCGTTCTGAGAACTGGAAATTATTCAACGAAGCATCTAGAAACTTGCGCAATCTTCCCAGCCACCTCGCGCGGGAAGCCGCTTTGGATGAATTGGATGCCGTGCACAAAGACATCGAGGAGACCAGCAAAGCGATCGCTGGTTCTGGCCGGGATATCATGCAGGATGTTCGAGGTCTGGATGTAGGGTTGCGCGCCTGGCAAGCTCCATCCGCGGATGTCGATGACGCCAAGCAGAACGCCCAGGATCAAGTTCCGGGAACTGACGCGAGTGACGACTAAATGATGCGCTCCTTTTTTCGCAGGCTATGGCATCTCATCACCATTCCTTTCCGGTGGATCGCAAAGCCATTCCAAAAACTGCAGGACTTCCTAAATTATGAGCCTGAAGACACACCAATTGCCGATGCTTTGAGTCGGACGATTGAAGAACCATCGATCCTGATCGACCACCTGGAGGCACTGCGTCGTCATCTGTTGCGTGCGATCACCGCCCTCATCCTCGCCGTTCTAATGAGTACGCTCTTTGCCAAACAGGCACTGGATTGGCTCGCGGTCCCAATTAACGGCATCGATCAACTGCAAGCGATTGAGGTCACCGAATCAATCAGCGTCTTCATGCGGGTTTCATTGCTAACCGGCTTTATAATCGCTCTGCCTTACATCGGGATTGAGATCTTCGCATTCTTGAATCCAGGGCTCCGCCGACGCGAGAGGATACTCTTGCTGACAGCAATCCCGGCAGCAACGATCCTTTTCCTGCTCGGTATAGCTTTCACTTATTTCATTCTGCTCGAACCAGCGATCGAATTCCTCCTCCATTTCATGGAGATCAGCGCCGCGATCCGCCCTGCGAATTACATCCAGTTTGTGACGGGGCTCATGTTCTGGATAGGCGTGGCTTTTCAATTTCCGCTCATCATCTACACACTGGCAGGCCTAGGTTTCGTGAACGCGAAAATGCTCCTGCGCGGCTGGCGCTTCGCAATCCTTGGCATCGCCATCCTCGCTGCAGCCGTCACGCCCACGATCGATCCGGTGAACATGGGGTTGGTGATGCTGCCCATGGTCTTTCTCTACTTCATAAGCATCGGTCTGGCGGCGATTGCGGGCCGGGGTCGTGCACAAAAAGCGCCCTCCGACTCCAATTGATCGAAAGTTCGTATCCCCAGCCGAAGAATTCGATGATGGCCGCTCATCGACCCCGACCAACGATATTTAAAACAACCCGGCCAGCAGCCCCAAAGCCCAATGGCCACTTGAATTTTGCTCGGTTCTCTCTCTAGGGGTACAATTCCATCATCGCCAATCCAATACATGAAGGAGGAAATCCCACAATGCGACCTGTCTACGCACTTTCCGGCGGGGTTTCAAAGTTCGCGAAAACCCGTCAGGATAAAAATTTCCAGGCAGTGACAAAGGAGGCCTACGACTACGCCATCCAAGATCTGGAAATTGATTTCCCAACATTCACATCAATCGTCGATGGATCGGTGGCATCCTATTTTTCCGATCACTTCACTCGACAGCTCATGGCGGGGATTATGGCCCAGGATTACCTTGGGCTATGTCCAAAACCCAGTCACCGCGTCGAAGGCGGCGGTGCGACAGGTGGGCTCTGCTTCCAAGAAGTGTGGAAATCGATCGCTTCCGGTCATATGGATGTCTGTGTAGCCTACGGTTTCGAAACCATGAGCCACGTCGAGACGTGGAAGGGGAACGAATTCATCGCCCTCGCCTCTGACGCTTCCTGGGATTATCCCGTGGGTGGTTTCTACTCCGGATATTACGCCATGATGGTCACACGACATATGAAGGAGTTCGGTACAACCGTTGAGCAGATGGCGCACGTATCCGTGAAAAACCACATCAACGCCTTCTCAAACCCCTATGCGCAGAAACGGAACCGCTACTCGATCGAAGATGTACGCAATGCAGTCATGGTCGCATGGCCGCTCACCCGCCTCGATATTTGCGTCATGTCTGACGGAGCTGCGGCTACGATCCTGGCTTCTGAAGAGGGCATTAAGAAGCTGGAAGCCGCCGGAGCGAAGATCCCCCGTCCACTGGTGAAAGTCACTGGTATCGGGCGCGGCACGGACGCCATGCGCATGTCTGACCGGCCGCATTTCGACTACGATACGTTTATGCAGGATTACGCCACCGAGCAGGAAAAATCCGACGAGGGTACTCGCAAGTACTACGAGGGACTCTGGGAAAAGGGAACCCGCTATCCAGGTGTGCACTCCTTCCGCGCGGGGAGAACCGCGGGGAACATGGCGTATAAGCATGCGGGTATATCAGATCCTTTGGAAGAACTCGATTTCGTCGAACTGCACGACGCTTATACCTCCAGTGAGATTCAGACCTATGAGGATCTAGGCCTCTGCAGATATGGCGAAGGTGGTCCGTTCGCTGCATCTGGAAAAGCTCATTTATCCGGGATTGATTATGGGGTTCAGCTACCAGAAAAACCTGCCTGCCCGGTTAACCCCTCTGGCGGATTGATCGCCTGCGGTCATCCAGTTGGCGCGACCGGCTTGATGCAAGCTGTCTTCGCCCTCTGGCAACTTCAAGGAACAATTAAGAAACACTTCGATGATGATGCGCTACAGGTGAAAAACGCGAAAAGAGGGGCAATCCATTCCCATGCGGGAACAGGCACCTACGTGACGGTCAGCATACTTGAGCAGGAGGTTTAGTCATGGCCAAATTACCAGATCGACGACCTGATACCCTCGGTGGATACATTGTCCATGGCGTACCTTTCCCGGTAGATACCGATCCGGATTCTTTAGCCTTTCTGAAGAAGATGGCGCCGCTGCAAATCGAACAAGATTACAAGATCACGTATCTGCACTCCTACGGCCAGGATAGTCCCTGGTTTGCCGCCGCTTCCAACAAGAAGCTTCTGGCTTCCCGGGATCCCGAGAGCGGTTATGCATACGCCACACCTCGTGGTCATGATATGTACTCCGGCAAGGAAACGGAGTGGATCGACATCACCGAAACTCCGGCTCATATTCATGCCTTCACGGTTTGTTACTTTGGCTCGGAGGAATTCCTCCCTGAGACGCCTTTCGTTTTATGCCTGGTCAAATACAAAGATATCAATACCCTGTTCCTCGCGCGTCTTTTTGGGGTTGATCCTGATGAACCGTCTTTGGATTGGATCGGGATGGAGGTCAAACCCCGCTTCCTGAGAAACAGCAAACTCAAGCCAACGGACGTCTATTTCCTCCCGGCCTAACCGCCGGGACCGAAGAGCCGGTCAGGCCATAATATTATGCGCTAGAGGTGCTCCTATGCTTCTGAATAGAAAGGGGCACATCGATATAGCAGCGCGAAGGGGATTGAGTTCATCTTTAGAGCGTCCACAACCGGTCAATACTATTCAGCGTCCTATGGCTCAACTAAGACCAATAAAACCCCAAAATCAGGATTTAAGAGTGACGACTCCATATACTTCCCACTCCGTTAAACTTAAGCTTCTGCGCACGTACCTGGCAGTGACAACGCTGGGATTTATTGGAGCGATTGCCGCATTCGCCTGGGCAATTTTCCGGTGGTACGTCGCCTATCATCATTTCGGGCCCGCCGTCGTCGGTCGCTGGACCGCACCCACACTGATTCTTTCATTAGTTCTCGCTGCGATCGGTGCAATTGGTCTTATACTGTACCTGAGTGCTCGCAGCTATCGCGTGATCACCAACGAGATAAATTTACTTATTACGAAGCGAGACAACGCGGTCTCCATCCCTTGGGAGGAGATTGAATTCGTCCGCTCTTCTTCCATTCGCTACGGCGTAGCGAAATTAGAATGGGGGAATCGATCTACCTTATGGATCCATTCTTCCAATGGTCAGGTTTTCCGTTTCGTGAATAACCTGATGGATTTCAACAGCCTGGCGGAGATTGTCAAATCTAATCTGTACCCCCGGTATCTTGCTCGCTATCGCCAGTACCTCAACCAGGGACAGAGCATCGACTTCGGCCCGGTCCAATTAACGCCAAACGGGATTGTTTTTGGACGGAAGAAGTGTCACTGGTCAGAATTAGATGGGGTCTCACTCGCTCGCGGCCGTCTGACCCTCACCGTTAATAGAGGTCCACGGATGAAATCGTACTCCATCCCCGCCAGGAAGATCCCCAACTCAGATCTCTGCGCCCAGTTAATCCAAAATATTGAGTATTGAAAATGAAAAAACTTACAACTGGCTTCCTTCTACTAACACTAGTTTCACTCCTGGTGACAGGCTGCTCAGGATTTCCAGCAACCTCCATGCCCGTAGTGCTGCCATCGCCGGTTCCCATCAGCAACGCCACTCCATCTCCTTCGGCTGAGGTCACATTTTCTGTTGTTATTCCGGCGGCGAATGACTCAGACTCTGGTATTGATGTCGTTCTCCTCGATCCAGTGACCGGCTTGGACTACAACACCTATTCTATTCCAATGGAATCAGCAAGTGACGGAAGCAGGCAGGTGAGGATCGCATCCACGATTGGTTCGCTCCTGTATTATCGCTACGCCCGCCGATCCCCAACTGAAGCACAAGAGGTTGATGCAAACTTCGAGCATATCCGGACACGGGTGGCGCTCGTAACCGGACCAGTGCAGATCGACGATGTGATCGCAGCATGGTCTGATACACCCTTTGAAGGAACGACTGGTCGCATCATCGGCGAGGTCCTGGACGCTTCCTCAGGGAATGGTATTCCCGAGATTGCTGTCAGCGCGGGTGGTCTGATCACGTTTAGTGATGGTGAAGGGAAATTCCGCCTTGATGGCCTCCCTGCCGGTCTCCACAATGTCACCCTTTTCAGCCCAAATGGGGCGTATAGATCCGTACAGCAAGGCGCACAGGTAGCTGCAGATACGACTACACCGGTAGCTTTCTCTCTCCAGGCTGCCACCCCGGTTCATATAACTTTCCAGGTTACCGTTCCTGCGGATCACAACCCGAACGCCCAAATCCACATTGCTGGAAACATCTCACAACTTGGAAACCGCTTCGTTGATCTTCTGGGAAACATCCGTACATCCACGCTCCATATGCCATCCCTTGTTCAAATTGATCCAACCCACTACTTGGCGGTCCTAACACTCTATAGCGGAACCGACCTCCGCTACAAATACACGCTGGGCGATGGTTTATGGAATGCCGAGCGGGATGGCGAAGGTCATTTCGTAACCCGCCAGGTGATTATCCCTGAACAGGAGACTACGCTGCGTGACACTGTGATGAATTGGAATTCGAGTGGGGATTCAAGCCTACGCTTCCACGTCGAAGTCCCCGAAAACACTCCACCCGAGGAGGGGGTTAGTCTGCAGTTCAAGCCCGGCTCCTGGTTCGAGCCAATACCCATGCAGCAGATCGCAGCCCATGAATGGGCGTATGAGTTGCACGGACCTTTGAAATTTGCCGGGGATGTGGAATACCGATATTGTCGCAATCTCCAGTGCAGCAGCGCCGATGACGAAGACACAGCAGGACCTATGTCGACAGGGCGCGCACTCGATTTCGAGCAAGGCAACGTTGAACTCCTCGATCAAGTTATTGCCTGGAAGTGGCTGGAGACAGACTCTCCCCGCCCGTCTATCACGAGTCAGTCGATTCTCCCACGACAGGGGTTTGAAGCCGGTATCGACTTCCTTTCTGGATATACCCCAACCTGGAAGACATCCGTGCTAGATAGCATCCAGGATCTTCACTCGCTCGGCGTCAACGCCATAACATTTACCCCGCGCTGGCTGGTCACACAAAAAAACCCGTTCCCGCTGATCTCTTTTGACCCCGGCCGCGCCGCGTTCAATGACGAGCTCGGGGAGTGGGTCCAACACGCTAAAGGCATCGATATGCGTGTGAATCTCCGCCCAACGATCTCGGTTGAATCCGATGACATGGAAACATGGTGGCAAGAGGCGGGTAGAGATAACATCTGGTGGAACCTGTGGTTCGAAGAATATCGGTCTTTTCTGCTCACATTTGCTCAGTACGCTAACGAGATGGGGGTCGAGAAGCTAATCATCAACACCCACGACATCGCTCCCGGCCTCCCCTCCGGCCAACTTTCGGACGGTTCCCCATCAGGGGTACCCAATGACGCCAACGTGAGATGGGAGGGGCTGATTCTCGAAATTCGCGAACGCTTCTCAGGTCGAATATCTGTGGAAGTTGAGCTACAAATCGATTCACTTGATCTGCCCCCATTTGTAGAGCATGTGGACGAGATCAGCATATATTGGCGTATTCCACTCTCCCGAGATGGATCTTCAGAATTCAATGTACTGAAAACAACGGTGGACCAGACGTTCGATTGGCTTCTTGTCCAGCCGGGCCTGCAGGGAAAGCCGGTCACTTTAAGTGTGGAATATCTCTCGTTAGAAGGAAGTGCGAATTCTTGTCCACCTGCGCCAGATGGAAGCTGTCGCGATCCGGGGAGCTTCGCCTCTGGCAGTGAAGTCGATCCAGACCTGAGCGTAGATCTACTCGCACAGGCAGAGGCGATTAACGCCGTATTTCAGGGCGCTTCTTCACGAGAGGAAATCACTGGTTTTTACGTCCGCGGTTTTAATCCGACCGCCAGGCTCGATGATAAATCCGCATCCATCTACGGAAAGCCTGCACAGGATCTATTGGGTTATTACTACCCGCGGATTACAGGGAACGAGTAGTAGTAATAGCAATTCATGAATTGCTATTATATTAATTGCCATTACAAGACAAGAGGGGCCTTCGGATAGGGCAAATCATGATTTGCCCAAACCGGGGGGGACAACCATGGTCAGGGGACCCAAACGCCGGCGCTCTTTACAACTACGAGGCTATGCCTATTCACAACCAGGCGCATATTTTGTTACGATTGGGACCCGGAATCGATTGCCCATATTTGGAAGAGTTGACCAGGGCAGGATGCAATTAAGCAAAAACGGGATCATTGCATCAAGAAAATGGGAACAATTGGATAAACGGTTCCCGGAAATTGAAATCGATGAGTTTTTCGTTATGCCGGACCCTACGCATAGGATCATCGTGATTCCTTACCCTGCTGGGGAAAATCGCGGTGGGGTAAATTCCGTTGGGGCAATTCATGAATTGCCCCAACAAGAGAAAAATTCGCCAATCGCCCGACGACAGATGACGTTCCCCATGGTCATTGGTTTCTACAAGATGAACACTACCAAAGCCATCAATATAGCCAACGACACGCGAGGTACACCTGTCTGGCAACGTACTTATTATGAACATATCATTCGTGATGAGGGTTCACTAAACCTCATCCGTCGTTATATGCAGGAGAATCCAATTAAATGGTCCATTGACACTGAAAATCTCAATCGCCAAAACCAATGATAAGCAGCGGCATGGCACCCTGCTCTTTCTGTTCCGGACACGTATCCGTGCCCCAATCCATTCACTACCAGCGAGGAGACGATGAATTTCAAACTAACAGATGAACAACGAATGTGGCGAAATGCAGTCCACGAATTCTGCGCCGAAATTGTAAAACCGAAGGCGGGGGAATATGACGAACGCGCCGAAATCCATCAAGATGCCTTCGAGAAAATGGCCGCCCTTGGGCTGTTAGGCATGTACGTTCCAGAGTCTTACGGCGGTGCAAGTGTCGACGCGATCAGCGGGGCAATCGCAGTTGAGGAACTCGGCTGGGCAGATGGTGGCACAGCGCTCTCTGTGGCAGCGCATAACAGCTTGGGTTGTGCACCAATCGCGACTTATGGTTCCGAAGAACAGAAGCAGCGTTGGCTTCCCGGCTTGGCTAAGGGCGACCCCGGTCTCGGAGCTCTGGCGTTGACCGAACCCGGCGCGGGTTCAGATTTAGTGGGTGGGATTCAGACGCGCGCTGAACTGGACAATGGGGAGTGGGTAATTAATGGCAACAAGGCGTGGATCACCAATGCGAGCTCGGCTTCACTCATTATCACACTCTGCCGAACGGATCCAAAAGGTGGTTCCGGCTCGCTGAGTCTGATTGTAGTTCCCACCGACGCCCCTGGTTTGCATATCCACCCACCCGAGAAGAAGATGGGTGTACGTGCGTCACCCACCCACGCCCTGACATACGAGAATGTCCGCGTTCCAGAAGATTTTCTTCTTGGCAAAGCGGGCGAGGGTCTGTACCATACACTCCAAAACTTAGACACTGCCCGGATTGGCATCGGCGCACTCTCTGTCGGTCTGGCACAGGCCGCGCATGAGGAGGCCATCCGCTACGCCAAGGAACGAGAATCCTTCGGGAAACCAATCGCTGAACGCCAGGCGATCCAATGGATGATTGCCGATGCAGAGGTGCAGATCGAAGCCGGCCGCCTGCTCGTATATAGGGCTGCCTGGCTTAAACAAGAAGGTGAATTCCACAACCGCGAGGCTGCAGTGGCTAAACTCTTCGCAACGGAGATGGCCGAGGATGTCGCCCGCAACGCCATGCAGATCCTGGGCAGCTACGGCTACAGCCGTGAATATCCCGTCGAACGCATCTACCGCGATGCACGGCTCATGACAATCGGTGAGGGCACAAGTGAGGTGCAGCGAATGGTCATCGCCCGGCGCGTCCTGGGCTAGGAGTAACTGCAGCTCACAACCCTGCTTTACAGCCGCTTTAGAGAGCTTAGCCCAAGTTAAATACATCCGCCTGTGCAGTTTGCCATCACAGGCGGTTGTTCTTTCCATGCGCTTTAATTTAACCTTTGTACTTAGAAATATCTCCAGGATTACGGTATCGCTGCCTGTAAAGCGGCATCGAGTTCTGCCTCCCCGACATTCCCCACCCACTGCCCGATGATCTTGCCTGTTCCATCGAGCAGGAAAACATGGGGTTGGTACCGGTAGCCTAGCTCTCGTTTGAAAGGCTCCGTGTTGGGATCGTCGATGTCGAGGTATGCGAAATCAATCTGTCCGGCATACTTGGCTTCAAGCCCGTGCACGACGGGCGCCAGCGCCTGGCAGGTCGGTCACCAGAACGCGAAGAACTCGAGCACCTGTGGGCTTCCAGAAGCCAGGTTAACCGTTGATGGGTCGGTAGCGATTAACTCAGGCCGTGGTGTGGGTTTTACATCTGCAGGCCCTGACTCCGGGGAGACAGGCGTAGGCGCAGCCTCGCCTTCGGAAACTTGCACATTCCCAGCCGGTGCACCCTCTGCTCCACCCTGCTGCTGCGGTGCAGCATCGACAAACGGGTCACGATCAACCGGCTGAGATGCACCAGTACACGCTGCCAGGATCAATCCGGTGAGGATCACGATGCCTATAACAATGAAATTATCTATCCTTCTCATACACATATTTCCTCAGATATTCCTGATGTTTTCTCCCCATTTCCAACTATCAATAAGGCGAAGACATGCGTTGGTCAGTTTGGCTCACACACATCCCCTGCAATTATGATTAATACCACTCCGGTCTCAATTGGGCAATATTAGATTATTGGGAGCGCGTGTCAACTTTCAAGGATCGTCGACCTTTCGAATCAAAAATTCCCAGTTATTATTAGGTAAACATTCCGGAGAGATAACTGGGCTATAATCTTCGTACCACAAGCATGCGAGGTGCCATGAAGCAGCCAATTGTTGAGTGTATTCCAAACTTTTCCGAAGGACAACGCGTCGATGTTGTTGAGGAGATCGAGAACGCCATCCGCATTGTGCGCGGGGTTTACATACTCGATCGCCACATCGACTCGGATCACAATCGCTCTGTGATTACCTTCGCTGGTTCCCCTGCCGAAGTAGCTGAAGCCGCTTTCGAAGCGGTAAAGACGGCTGCGGGGAAAATTGACCTCGATCAACATACAGGCGAACACCCGCGCATCGGCGCAACCGATGTTATCCCTTTCGTGCCCATATCCGGGGTCACAATGGATGAATGCGTTGAGCTTGCACGAACGCTTGCTCAGCGCGTCGCAGAGGAGCTTAGCATCCCCACATATTTGTATGAGCAAGCGGCAACCCGTCCCGAGCGAAAGAATTTAGAGAACATCCGCCGCGGCGAATATGAGGGCTTAAAGGAGACCATCGAAAGCGATCTCACAAAGAAGCCTGATTTCGGTCCCCAGAAGTTAGGACCAGCCGGCGCGACCGTCATCGGCGCTCGAGCCCCACTGGTTGCCTTCAATGTATATCTTTCAACAGACGATGTTGCGATTGCACAAAACATCGGACGAGCGGTGAGGCACTCTTCTGGCGGGTTACGCTTTGTTAAAGCATTGGGAATGCTTGTCGAAGGCCGAGCGCAAGTCTCGATGAACCTCACTGATTTCACCCGCACTCCAGTCGCCCGCGTTGTAGAACTCATCCGTCGTGAAGCGGATCGCTACGGTGTCTCAATTGTGAATTCTGAGTTAGTGGGCTTGATCCCGCAAGCCGCGCTCGTCGATGCTGCACAGTGGTATCTGCAGCTCGACCAATTTTCACCAGAGCAAGTCCTCGAGAACCGCATCTTCGCAGCAATGGACAGCGAAGAGCGCGATGAAAGCGCATTCCTGCTCAACATCGCATCAGGATCAGCAACACCCGGTGGTGGTTCCGCCGCCGCTTTCGCGGGTGCAATGGGCGCCGCTCTAGTTGCCATGGTCGCCCGACTCACGGTCGGCAAAAAGAAGTACGCTGATATTGAGGAACGAATGCAGGAAATCACGTCGCGTGCTGACATTCTGCGTGATGCACTCCACAAGGCAGTGACACTCGATGCCCAGGCCTTCGATTCCGTCATGGCTGCCTTCCGGATGCCGAAGAGATCTGCACAGGAGAAAGCTGCACGAGAAGAAGGGATCGAACGTGCCACGCATGTCGCCGCGGAGGTACCGCTGCAGGTATGTCGTGATGCCGTTGAAGTGCTCGCCCTCGCAGCAGAAGTCTCGGAGGAAGGTAATCAAAACGCCCTTAGCGATGCGGGTTCTGCCGGAGCGATGGCAAATGCCTGCCTACAAGCTGCAGGGCTCAACGTCAAGATCAACGCCGGCAGCGTCTCGGATCGCGAAGCCGCCCAAAGCTGGCTCGATGAATTAGCGCATTTGGAGACCCAAGCCGCTCTATCCGAGAAGGCGCTCAACGCCGCGTTGGACTAAAACGTTCACCTTAGCAACTGCGTTAGACCATCAACATCATTCAAGATCATAATAAAAGTGCACCCTCAGGACCCACTATTCAGTCCTCGAGGGTGCGGATCATTACTAACGCTATTCCCGGGTTTCCCTACCAGCCGCTGTCCGCGAAGATCCGTTCAAGAAGTGCGCTGCGCTCAGAGGGCGACATCGGCCTCGGCTGGGCATAGTCCTCAAGCAAAGCTGTCAGCAGTTCCGTACTGATATGCCGTCCATTATAGAACACATGCCGGTCAATGAACTCCTGCCGCTGTTCATACGTCTGCATCTGATCAAAGAATAGGTTTCCAAGTCCGAAGTGGATGAACCTTCCTTGGTGAAAGGCAAATCCCAAAGGTTGGTGGGCCTGACTTCCACTGACAATTACAGCCCCAGCATCAACTGCCTCACGAAAAGCGTCTTCCTGAGCAGGGCTGGGAGCAGGCAATTCCGCCCATTGAAACGTGAAAATCGGCAGGTAACCTTCCTCTTTTAATATCCGAAGTTCTTCACGGAGATGTTCCCAATCGCAGGGAGTCGCTCCCGGTTTTTCTTCACCAACCCAGGCGTACTTCGGGCCAATCCAATTGCACCCAAGAAAGGCCAACCGGTTTCCATTGTGCTCCACACGCACAGCTTGGAATGCTTCTTCCAGATCTTCGCCACCGCCAAAATATTCCATCCCGTATTGCCGGTATAAATCAAGTGTAAAGACCAGTTCATCTGATCCATAATCCGAAACATGATTTCCAGTCAGTTCGACCAAGTCGACGCCAAGGTCGACGAACAATTGTATATAGCTCGGGTCGCTGCAAAACTTCAGCTCCTCCTGCGATGGATCCGGGTCTGGGCAATCGGAGACAAATGGAACCTCGTTGCTGACATGAGCAAAATCTGCCTCCCATAGCCATTCACCGATTAGCTCCCCTGGATATCCGATGCCGCGAGATTCCATTCTCCAGGCCGTAGCCCGGCTGAGCGCCGTAACACCCGTCATGACCAGAGTCGTCAGCTTATTCGAGTCGTAATTGCGGAAGGGAGAATCAAGCGTTGCGCGCAGTTGTTCTGCTGCTTCGGTGTCGCCACTAATACCGAAGGATGCGATCAGTGGATACGCATCTTGATCGAAATTCCTTCGAATGGGCGACTGCCCATCTAATTCCAGCACCTTCCAGCCCGGCTCCAGATCCTCGAATGGGACGATTGCATAGGCAGGTCTCTCCTCCCATGCTCGTTCCAGGAGATCCTCCGGCGCCATAATATGCACCCATGACCTGGAGGGCATTCCCATAGCGGCAGACATCACTTCGAAAACATCCTTTGTAAGAAATATCCGCTTGCCTTCCTGCGCCTTACCTGACCAGAGTGCACGCAGGGATTCGTAGCTCATTCCATCCTCAACCGTTGGGAATGGTGCCACAAGCGCATAAACCCACTCCGCGATCCTCACCTCTCCGCCCGGTTCAACCTTTACCTGCGCCGCGGATGGCTCACCGGCGAGCTGAAATCCTCCCGCTCCCTGGTCAACAAGATCACCCATTCGCGTCCGTAATTTATCCGGCAACCCAGGTGAGAGCCAGAGATTAACTACACTTGCGGTAGGGGTTTGGTCAATCGATTGGAAAGGCGTCGGCGGAACAACCGTTAGCGCTGCTTCCTCCGCAGCCGAAGGCAATGCCACTGAGGGCCCAGGACCGGCACCACCCTGGCACGCGCTCATCAACAATGTCCCGAGGAGGGCGAAGCCAGTAAGCACTATTAGACAGCGACGGAGCGAAAAAGCATTCACGACAGCTGGCATTATGCCACGCACATTTGCTGTGTACCAGATTAAACCAAAAAAGGACCTTGTGGATAGCTTGACGGAAACAGGCCATGATGGTAACTTACATCGATGATGTTTCATCGATTAATCGCTGCCCCAAGTTTCCCGCCCGTCCCTAGCTGCAAAGCAGCCCGGGCATTGGTTTGCGTTCACTAGAGTTATTGAACCCAAAACCAGCGGACAGCCGTAGTCGGCGAACCTTTGCCCCGCAGCACCGGGGCTTTTTCTTTTCACCAACGCACTCCAGACACTCTGCGCCTTGAAAGGGTCGGAGATATTGGGAGGTAAAACCATGAGAATGAGTAAACTCTTCAGCCAGACCTTGCGCGATCGGCCTTCTGAGGCTGAGATCTCAAGCCATGAGCTTCTACTGCGGGCGGGGTTCATACGCCAGCTTGCGGCCGGGATTTTCACCTATATGCCCTTCGCGAGGCGTTCACTGACCAAGATCGAGAATATCATGCGCGAGGAGATGAACGCCATTGGCGGACAAGAGATCTCCATGCCGGTCATCCATCCTGCCGACATCTGGAAAAAAACCAATCGTTGGTATCAGATTGGTTCCGAGATGGGCCGCTTTAAAGACAAAGCGGGGCGTGACATGGTGCTGGCGATGACGCACGAAGAAGTCGTCACCGATCTCGTCAGAAAGGAAATCCATTCCTACCGACAACTGCCGATGCTGATCTACCACATCCAAACGAAATGGCGGGACGATCCTCGGCCGCGGGCCGGTTTAATCCGCGTACGCGAATTCACTATGAAAGACAGCTACAGCCTCGACGCTGATATGGAAGGACTCGATCGTCAGTACCGCGCCCACTACCAGGCTTATTTCAATATTTTCCATCGCTGCGGCGTGCCTGTTCTCGCGGTGAAGTCCGATGTGGGCATGATGGGCGGGAGCCTGGCTCACGAGTTTATGTATCTCACCCCCGTTGGTGAAGATACGCTCCTGATCTGCAATGCTTGCGGCTATGCTGCCAACCGACACATCGCCCGTTTTCGAAAAGCAAAACCTGAAAAAGAAGAGCTGCTGCCGGTAGAGAAAATCGAAACTCCCGAGATGACAACCATTGAAGAGCTCGCTGACTTCCTCGGCGTTCCCAAATCACGCACCGCCAAAGCCGTGTTCATGATCGCCACCATCGCCGAAGGAACCGAAGAACACGAGACATTTGTATTCGCCATCGTCCGTGGCGATATGAATTTGAACGAAATAAAGCTCGCCAATACCGTGAAAGCGAAAGAACTGCGTCCAGCGACCGACGAAGAAATCCGCGCAGTTGGCGCTGTGCCCGGTTATGCATCTCCCATCGCGGTGAAGGATACATTGGTCGTCGTCGATGACTTAATCCCCGATTCGCCCAACCTCGTCGCCGGCGCAAACGAAGAAGGGTATCACCTGAACAATGTCAATATCGGACGTGACTTCGAGGCGGATATCATCGCCGACATCACCCTCGCTGAAGATGGCTTCGCTTGTCCGCAATGTGATGCGGAAATACACACCTCGCGGGGTGTCGAGGTCGGGAATATCTTCAAATTGGGGACCCGCTACAGTAAAGACATGGACAGCACCTTCCTCGATCAAGACGGCGAGAAACAATATGTAATCATGGGGTCTTATGGTATAGGCAGCGGCAGATTGCTCGCTTCCGCGGCCGAGGAGTATAACGATGAGGACGGGTTAATCTTGCCCATCACCATCGCCCCCTATGAAGTCCACTTGCTTTCGCTGGAGGGCGCCGAGGAAGCTGCTCAGAGCGTGTATGAAGAACTCATCGATGATGGTGTAGAAGTCCTCTACGACGATCGCCAGGAAAGCCCCGGTGTGAAATTCGCCGATGCTGATTTAATCGGGCTCCCGCTGCGACTCACTGTGAGCAAACGCTCCCTGAAGGAGAACTCGGTGGAGGCCAAACGCCGGGACAGTGAGCAAGCTGAGCTGATCCCCAGAGATGAGATAGTCCAACGCGTTCAGATGTTTGTCGCCGATCTCTACAAAGAGGTTCAGGAACTCGTCGTTGAAGTTCCGTTTGATGATTAGACTCAGTTTCCTGCAAGGGAGAGGAAAACATCCTCGAGCGTAGGGGTGGTTTCTTGAATAAGGACATCGCGCAATCCCGCAGCGTCCAATGCCTTCTCTAGGTTTTGGGCGCTGCTATTTTCTTCTATGATTGCACGAAGGTGGTTGCCAGATAGACTCACGTTCTTCACGTTCGGAAGTGTCTCGAGCAAATCCAGACTTGCCAGCAGCGGAGTGCAGTGTACGCGCCAAACGGCACCCGCAACCTCGCTTTCTTTCAGATCCGTTGGTGTGCCCACCGCCATAAGTCGGCCGCGGCGCATGAAGCCTACGCGGGTGCAGTATTCCGCTTCGTCCATATAATGAGTCGTGACGAGAATCGTCACCCCGCTCTCCGCTAATTCATAGATAAGATCCCAAAAATCCCTGCGCGCGCCGGGATCCACCCCACTCGTTGGCTCATCAAGAAAGAGTATCGTCGGTTTATGTACGATTGCCGTCGCAAGCGCCAGGCGTTGGCGCCAGCCAAGCGGGAGTTCACTCGCCCTTTCGTTCTGTATATTTTCAAGGCCGAGCAAATTAATGGTTGCCGTCAATTCATCGGGATCACGGATACCGTAAACGCCTGCGTAGAAACTCAGGTTTTCGAACGAGGTCAATTCATCGTAAAGAGCAAATTTTTGTGACATATAACCAACACGCTGGCGGATATCTCCCGCTTCATTCACTGAATCAAAGCCCAGGACTTGCGACTGCCCTGCGCTGGGCAACAGCAACCCCAGGAGCATTCGTATGGTCGTCGTCTTCCCGGAACCGTTTGGACCCAAATACCCCAGCACCTCTCCGGCTCGTATGCGAAACGACACATTATCCACTGCTGTAAAATCCCCGAATCGTTTGGTCAACCCTTTGCTTATTACAACCACATCGTCCTGGTCACTCACGATCACTGCTCCAATAAATCCACAAACACATCCTCCAGATCAGGGGAGGCTGATCTAATGCTTGTTATATTAAGTCCCTTAGACTCAACGGCTTTCTGCACTTCCTTGATCACTTCACTCTCTGTTCCTGCCGCGATGCGCAAGTGGATCCGGTCGCCAAAGGGTTGGACACTCTCCACGGATGGAATCTCACGGGCGATGCGGGCGATGGCCCGAATCGGCTCTCCTCTCACTCGCAGTATTCGTCCTTCGAGGCATTGCGTGAGATCTTGCGGTTCGCCCTCGAGCAGTATGCGCCCTTCGCTCATGAATCCCACCCGATTGCAGCGCATCGCTTCGTCCATATAGGGCGTGCTCAACAGCGCGGCAACGCCACCCTGGAGCAGCCGGACCAGCAGACGCCAAAAAGCCTGGCGGGTGACCGGATCAACTCCGCTTGACGGCTCGTCCAGGAGCAATATCGCCGGTTTGTGAATCATAGCCACCGCCAACCCCAGCTTCTGCTTCATTCCTCCAGAAAGCGCCCCGGCTTTCCTATTGCTGAATTCCGCCATGTCGACAAACTCCAGCGTCTCCTGCGCTCGTTGACGCCAATCGTCTCCCAGGATGCCGCGAACCTCGGCGAAGAAACGCAGATTCTCAAGAACGGTCAGATCGCTGTAAAGACTGAAGCGCTGGGAGAGATAACCAAGAATTGCACGTGCGGAATCGGGATCGCTAGCCAGGCGCTTGCCCGCGAGATAAACCTCACCCTCGTCCTGGACATACGCGCCGCATAAGAGCCTGATCACCGTCGATTTCCCGGCTCCATCCGGTCCCATCAAGCCATAAACTTCACCAGCCCGGATCTGCAACGACACATCTTTCACGATGACCTGATCGCCAAATCTCTTCCAAAGATGCTTCGCTTCAATGAGAATATCGTCAGTCATCATCCGCCACTCTCACAACACAGGTAACTTCAATGTATCTGGCAATAATCGATTCGTTATCCATCAAAGAGAACGTCCGCCGGCATACCCGGCTTCAATCTGTTCATCGGGTCAGCAACCGATAGCTCAACAGCAAAGACCGTTGTCTTGCGCCCCTCCTCCGTCTGGACGTTGCGCGGTGTGAATTCAGCCTGATCGGCAACGCGGAGAACATAGGCGTGGAACGCTATATCTGGGAAGCTATCTACGCTCACCAATGCCTGACTCCCGAACGCGATTTCCCCATAGCGGTCCTCGGGAACGTAAACCGTGATCATAAGATGATCAAGGTCCCCGATCTTGAACGCAGCAGCGCCCGGGAGTAGAACTTCCCCGGGCTCTACTTTGCGGGTCAAGACCACCCCGCTGCTCGGCGCTTGAACCACAAGGTCTTTGATCTGCAAATCTATCATTTGGAGTTCCACTTCGGTTTGCGAGGTTGCTAACGCTAGTTGTGCTTGTGCCGTCGCCAACTGCGCTTCCAACAATGCCAGTGCGGCGGGGTCAGGGCTTTCTTTCCATTTTTCCAGCTCAATCTTTGCATCGTTCACGCGTGTTTCAGCGACGGAGACATCAGCGTCGAGCAATGCTTGTTCAATATCGGTTGGGGCACCCAGGTACCAATTGAGATTCCTCTGAATTGAATCCCGTTGTTTTTTCGCGGCGATAAGATTTGAGAGTGCCAGCGCCTTCCCCGTATCACCGCTGGCATGGTCGTAACGCTGTTGGGCAACATCCACTTCTTCGTTTGCCAACACAAGGTTCGCCTCAGCAGCTTTGATTGTGTCTGAACTGGCGCGATATCCTTCCTGGCGCACATCATGAGTATAGTTAACATCATCGAGTGCATCTCGAGCACGCGCCAACTCCAATTCAGCCTGAGCCGCCACCATCGGCCAATCTTCGTACAAATCATCAAGCGCCTGTTGAACCATCAGCAGCTGTAAATTCGCTGCGGTTACCGCAGCTTCTCCCGCAGCAATAATGCGGGTCCGCTGAACTCGCAGCATTTCGTCATCCAAACTGAATAGAGGCTTCCCCTGCTCCACGTAATCCCCTTCTTCGGCATATACCTCCATCACCCTTCCGGGAGCTTCTGGTCCGACCAATACGCTGACCGCTTCGACCGTCCCCGATGCTTCCAAGACGTCGCTATCGCTGTTAGAGACGCTGATGAGATAGATCACAGCGAACATCACCGAGCCAGCGAAGAGAAAGAGAGGGGTGTATCTTTTTATTGCAGAACGATCCATTGCTACCTCCAATTCAACCACCCGTAGCCGACAGGATATGGGTAGCTAGATTCATCATCATTCCAATCGTTTCTGTAACCGCATCGCAGCTAAAAGTATGAAGGACACACCGAAGATTACCAGGGCAAGTATCTCCTTCTGCAGGGAATCGACTCCGACACCCTTGATCAACAGCGAGCGAATGATAGTCAGGTAGTATTTAAGTGGAATCAGGACAGAGAGCCATTGCAGCGTGCGCGGCATCGCTTCCACAGGGAAGAAGAAACCGGAGAGAAAGATACTTGGAAGGAGTGTCGTGAATGTAATGAGCGTTGCCTCTTGCTGCGTATTTGCGACCGTTGAGACTAGCAACCCGATACCCAGACCTGTGAGAAGGAAGAGGCCCGACAAAAGCATTACCAGACCCAAACTGCTGCGAATGGGCACCCCAAAAAGCCATGAACCAAGCGCCAGGACTTCAACCGTGTTGATCAGCGCTAGCACGGCGTATGGCAGGATCTTTCCAACGATGAGCTCCCAGGAACGGATCGGTGTAACGATCAATTGTTCAATCGTGCCGCGCTCGCGCTCCCTGACCACAGCCGTAGCCGTAAGAATTGAGGTTATCGAGTACAGGATCATCCCGATGACGCCCGGCACCATGAAGTAGGCGCTAAGCATGTCGGGGTTGTACCAGACTTGTGTCCGCACCTCGAGAGGCGTTTGCACCGCGGTACCCTGCCCGCTCCTTGCCAGGCTCTCCGCCATTAGGTCTGTGGCGTGAGCCTGGGCGATAAGCTGAGCCGCAGACAGGGAGGTAGAGGCGATGGTTGGGTCGCTACCATCCAGCACAAAGGCGATCTGAGCGGTTCCCTTCCCAGCTAATTGTGTGCTGTAATCAGGGGGAATGATCAAGCCGGCCTTCGCATCCCCCTGATCGATGAGTGAGAGTACCTCGCCTAAGGAATCCACGTCGTACGCCAGGTGGAAATAATCAGCCGCCCTGTAGGCATCCAACAAGACACGCGCCTCCATCCCGCGGTCTTGATCGAAGATCGCCAGAGGGACATTTCGCACATCGGTTGTGGCCGCGTATCCCATCAGCAACAACTGCATGATGGGGATGAAAATGATCAAAATCAACGTACGCGGGTCGCGTATGATCTGGATGAACTCTTTACGGATGACCGACTGCAGACGGATATTGATCATGTCCTATCCCTCTTCACACCTCTCGAAGAGAAGGGTGTCGTAGAACAGTTTTCCAAGCCGTGATTTCACCGGAAACTTATTAATACGCCGTACAAGCCGAAGGACAATCTGGACGCTGATGAAAAAGATAAACTGCCAGAGCAGAATGTGCAGCGCGGTCTGGAGAGTCATCGCACCCTCATCCGGCGAGGATCCCATGGAGGAAGATTTGCAGGGTTTGCTCGAACGCCTCTTCCCTCGGCATATCGACAATCTGCGACCCGATGAGCTTCTCAGAAAAAAATTGCATGAACATGAGGCCGATGAACGAGCGCACGATGCTCTGTAGGGGGATGTCCTTTAGCCTATTTTGACTTTCGGCGAAGGGGCCCACGATGCTCATGACCTTGGGGAAGGTCACATCGACCAGATCCGTCAAGTGTTGTGAGTTGAATTCAACGATCTCGATGAAAATCAGGTTGAGAAACCCGGGTTGGCGCTCAAGAGCGGCCATAATACTCATGGCGGCGTTGCGCACATACTCCTCAATTGTTGCGCCTCCGCTCAGCTCTATTACCGGGATGATCTCATGGATGGGGTGATACGCTTCGAGTACCGAGGTGAAGATCTCCTCTTTTCCTGAAAAGTGATTATAGATTCCGCCGAGGGCGATGGTGGCTGCCTCAGCGATCTGGCGCATCGAGGTGCCGTGGTAGCCCTGTTGAAGGAAGAGTTGATACGCCCCTTCCAAGATCGATTCTCGTGTGAGCTCACCCTTGCTTACAACGCCGTGTTCCATCCCATCATCCTTGTTATGAACGAACGTTCGTTTATACAGTAGCGCAAAGAAAAGAGCCTGTCAAGCGACAGACTCTAAATATTCATGCTTCAATTCAAAACCACCCACTCAGCTCACCGAAGCAGGTGAGGGTCAGAGCTTAATTATCGATCGCCTCGAGAGCCGATCTGGCCGATCTGCCGCAGCAAACCGAGGACGCCGATGCCCACCTTGAGACCTTCGGACGTGCCCAGCTGCACAGCTTCCCCTTCTTGCTCAGCGCGTTGAATCAGTACGAGGGCGGCACCGAGGCCTGTGAGCGCGCCCGCGAGAACCCCGACGATGATTGTGCGGGCCTTCCAGCTTGAATCCTCAGTCATGAGTCTCTCCTTTAAAAATTCTCGCGATGGAAAACAGCCAACCGCAGCTCGCTTGCAGCGCAGCCCAAGAGGACTTCACTAAGACAAACGGGCGAATGGCAATGTCGCCAGTTCGTTGGACGGCGTTCTCGGCTTGCCAGAATACTCTCCTGATACTTTTAAACCACTCCGGGAATATGGCGATAAGTTTAACAATACCGTATACCATTGACCCTAAGAGAACGAGCAGGACCGACCCCAGAATGAATATTGGCAGAAGCACAAAGATAAGCGATGTATCCGCCCATGCGCTCACCGAACCAAACCCTGCGCGAGCGACCAGGAAGACGATGCCCACAAGCACCAGAATCCCGATCAAGAATGGAAGATAGATCCAAACCCAATAGTCACGTTTCTCTGCGGGTCGGGAGACCTCCTCAGGGTATAAATCGTCGAAGGTAGCGAGCGAACTTGATGTTTTATCCTGCATATGATGTATTGTAGCACGATGAACAACCTCATATGGAAACGACCTGATCTATTCCTCAGAAGTACAATTAACCTGATAAGCTATTTTCCACCTGTAAGTTCGTACAGGTGACTACTCAGCTTCTAAGGTGTAGGTTAGAATGGGGGCACACAACAGAAGGGTCAGATGTCAAAACAACTAGGATTTGGGAAGGTCGCTGTTCTGAAAACCTCCCCGGAAACAGTCATAGAAGACGTTCAAGAAGTTATGCGCCTTGCAGATTTTGATACCGCGCTCCCAAAGGAAATCCGGACCGGGCTGAAAATCAATATCTCCTGGCAGACATGGTACCCGGGCTGCTCCTCGACACCCTGGCAGATCGAAGGCGTGATACAGGCGCTCCAGGGCGCCGGTTATAAAGACATCGTCGGTGTTCATAATGACACCGTTGTGGTTGACACAAGCGTCGGCGAGTTCAATAACAAACACCGCTTTGTCACCGATAAATACGACGTCCCCTGTATCTACCTTTACGAGGAAGACTTCGAATGGTTTGAATACGTACCCAAGAACCATAAATTACTGGTCCTCGATAAAGTCTACCCCAAGGGCTTATTCATTCCGAGGGCACTCGTTGGGATGAGTATGATCCAACTGCCAACGGTAAAAACGCACGTTTTCACAACAATCACGGGTGCGATGAAGAACGCCTTCGGCGGGTTACTCCATCGTGACCGCCACTGGACCCACGCGGTGATCCACGATACGCTCGTCGACCTGCTCATGATCCAGCGCGAAATCCACCCGGGCCTGTTCGCGGTGATGGATGGCACATTCGCCGGCGACGGCCCAGGGCCGCGGGCAATGCGCTGGCACCAGAAGGACATCCTGCTGGCCTCGGCCGACCAGGTCGCGATCGATGCGGTCTCGGCCAAGCTCCAGGGCTTCGACCCGATGCAGATCCGCTTCATCCGCCGCGCGCATGAACTCGATCTGGGAATCGGAAACCCTGATGATATTGAGATCGTCGGCTACGATATCGAGCAGGAACCCCCCTGGGAATTCGTCCAGACCGACACATTCGCCAGCCGTGGTCAAAAGATGATTTACCATGGTCCCTTGAAACCATTCGAAAAATTACTGCTGCAAAGCCCCCTTGTTCCCTGGTCCTACTTTGCCAGCAACTTCTACCACAATGTCTATTGGTACCCTTTCGTCGGCCGAAAGCGGGTCGAGGCTGCTCTGGAAAACCCGTGGGGGCAATTGTTTAGAGACTACGGGGATGGAGAAGTCGTCCTGCCCGGCATGGAGCCGAAGACGGTGATCCAGGCCATTGTTGGTCTTACGCTTTTGACCGCGGCGGCGATTGGAGGTTTGAGTCTGCTCAGCAGACGATAATGCCCCCCCTCCGTCGACGGCTACTGACCGGTCTCGTCCTTGGTTTCATTGTCGCTCTTGGGTTGACGCTATTGAGCGATATCCGCCAGGTGGGATCCCATCTGGCGGCTTTTTCCTGGTCCCTAACCCCATTAATCCTCGCCGGGACGCTCTTCAACTACAGCCTGCGATTTATCAAGTGGCATTTCTATCTGGACCAAATCGGCGCGCATAATCTATCCGTGCGGAAAAGTGCGCAGTTGTTTGTCTCCGGTTTCCCTTTAGCCGTCACGCCGGGGAAAGTGGGCGAAGCGATGAAGGGTGTTTGGCTCAATCGAGAGACCGGTGTACCGGTTGCCCGCGGCGTCACCGTCGTTCTTGCAGAACGTATCAGTGACGGGTTGGCAGTTCTGCTGCTTTCAACCCTTGGAGTGGTCGCATACCGGCGTTACTGGCCCGCTTTCGCGATCGTTCTCACCTTGCTCATCGCCGGGATCATTTTCTCGCAGATTCGTCCGATTGCGCTCTGGGCATTGAACGCAGCAGAGCGTCTGCCATTGATCAAGCACGTCAGTCATCATTTACGGGAGTTCTACGAGGGCACCTATACACTCTTCCGGCCTCGTTCAACGCTCATCGCTGTTGGTCTGGGAACAATTGCCTGGCTTGGAGAGGGCATCGCAATGTACCTGGTCCTGCTGGGGCTGGGTGTTCCCATGGGTTGGCATACATTCTCGATAGCGGTTTTCACCCTCTCATTCTCAACCGTGATTGGTGCAGTGTCCACCCTCCCCGGTGGATTGGGAGCTGTGGAGGTGAGCATGACCGGCATGCTCATACTGCTGCTGGGCCTTCCTACCAGCACAGCTACGGCAGCAACGCTCATCATCCGTTTCGCGACGCTGTGGTTTGGTGTTGCCCTGGGGCTGTCCGTGTGGTTCTTCTCCAAGGATATACTTCTCCTCGAGAGCAAACAACCGGAGCCAGCGGAAGCGGTTTAACGATTCGAGCTGCGCTAAAATGAAACCATCGGAGTCCCGATAACGATGACCAACATCAACGTTGAACTCCATTGCCACACTTACCATTCCAGCGATAGTCTGATGCTGCCGAAGCAAATCCTTCAAGCTTGTGATCGGCGCGGTATCGATCGGGTAGCAATCACCGACCACAATTCGATCACCGGCGCGCGTGAGACCGCGGCGTTGGACCCTGAGCTGGTGATCATCGGCGAGGAAATCCTCACCACCGAAGGTGAGATCCTGGGCTACTTCGTTCAAGAGGAGATCCCTGAGGGCCTCCCGCCGATAGAGGTGGTGGAACGGCTCAGAGCGCAAGGTGCCGTGATCAGCATTTCGCATCCCTTCGACCTGACACGCGGTTCCCGCTGGTCGATGAAGACCTTAGAAACGCTCTTCCCCCTTATAGACGCTCTTGAGGCGCTTAACGCTCGTTGCTGGAACGATCAAGCCAACGATAAAGCAGCGGATATAGCACACAACGCCGGGCTTTATATAACCGCCGGTTCCGATGCCCACGCACCCGTTGAGGTCGGACGCGCCTACCTGAGTCTGCCTTCCTTCTCGGATGCCGATTCGTTCAGGGAAGCGCTGGCGCATGCGCGTATCATGGGAAGGCGTTCGGTCCCCTTGGTACACTTCTATTCGCGTTATGCGACCTGGCGCAAGCGCCTTGGATGGACACCGCCCGAGCGCTAGATCTATGATGGTTGTGAGTTGCTGTTTTTTCTGGAGTCCGGAAGCAGAGCTTCCGGTCGCAGGCGAAGCCTGCACTTTGACGACCGCATACAATTTCCCGCAGGTTTTGAGCCTGCGGGAGGTTGATGGGCCTATATAGTCGTAGGGGCACGGCGACGCCGTGCCCCTACAGGTAATGAACACAGAAAGAGTAATCCCAGATTCTGCTGAACTTCCCCCTATTGGTTTCTCTGCGCTTTTCGTGAGGAGCTGCTTTGTTCAAAGAAGCTTCGATCTGGCCACGATCCCAACGCGCAAGCACACCAGTCAGGGTTCCTTTTCGTTTGACCCTTCTTCCACACTAGGTTCCACATCCTTGCTGCGCAAGTGCGGGAAGAGAATCACTTCACGGATGCTGGTCTTATCGGTAAAGAGCATCGTTAAACGATCGACGCCCATGCCAAAACCGCCGCTTGGCGGCATTCCGTAACGCATCGCCCGTAGGTAATCCTCATCCATCGGGTGAAGCTCTTCGTCATCAACGTCAAACTCTCGCCCCATCTCCCGGAAGCGGGCTTCTTGCTCCAGCGGGTCGTTCAACTCCGTAAACGCGTTGCAGAGTTCCATTCCCCCGATAAAACCTTCGAAGCGTTCGACCGTATTTGGGTCATCCAGCTTACTCTTGGCAAGGGGCGAGATTTCGCGAGGATAATCGTACAGGATCGTCGGTTGGATGAGGGTAGGCTCAAGCGCGCTACTAAGTAAAATATCGATCAACTTCCCTCGGCTGGCCTGCGCCGATACCTCATGTCCTTCCGCCGCCATCGCTTTTTGCAGAGACGGGGCATCCGCGTGATCGCGGATATCAATTCCCGCCGCATCCTTCAGCGCCTGTGCGAGTTCGATTCTCTTCCAGGGCGGCGAGAGATCGATCTCCGCCCCGCGGTAGTTGACGATCGTCGTTCCCAGCACCTGCTCCGCCGTGTAGGCGACCATCTCCTCCGTAAGCGTCATCACGCCTTCGTAGCCTGTATAGGCTTGATAAAACTCGAGCTGGGTGAATTCGGGATTATGCTTGAAAGAAACCCCTTCGTTCCTAAAATCACGCCCGATTTCATACACGCCTTCAAATCCACCCACAAGAAGGCGCTTCAGATAAAGCTCGAAGGAAATGCGCAGAAAAAGATCCTGGTGGAGTTGATTGTGATGTGTCGTGAAGGGTTTTGCCGCCGCACCGCCATAGATCGGCTGCAATATGGGAGTTTCTACCTCCAGGAAACCGCGCTGGTCCAAAAACTCGCGCAATGCGCGGATGATCGCCGCACGCGTGCGGAAGATCTCTCGCACATCCGGGTTCACCGCGAGGTCTGCGTATCGCTGCCGATATCTCGCCTCAGGGTCGGAAAATGCGCTGTGCACCACGCTCTCCCCATCGACGATCTCTTCCTTCGCTGCAGGCAGTGGGGTTAGTGACTTTGCAAGCATACGGAACGCGGCTACCTGCAAAGTGACCTCGCCGGTGCGCGTGCGAAACATCGTGCCCTGCGCTTCGATGAAATCGCCGAGGTCGAAATGATCCGCGAATTGATCCATTCGCTCAGAGCCCAGTTCATTTTCTCGTAGGAAGAATTGCAGTTTTCCAGCGCCGTCTTCGACGTGTGCAAAGGTGACCTTGCCCATCTTTCTTACCGATCGCAGGCGGCCAACCACCGTGACCTCGATCGTTGCCGTCTCATCAGCACTTTCGTAATCCTGGATCGCTTCTTGAGTCGTGTGCGTACGCAGGGCTTGATGTGGATAGGGCTCCTGACCCGCTTTGCGCAGTTGATCGCTTTTTTCCAACCGGACTTTCTCGAGTTCGCTCAAACCCGCCATGTGCTTGTTTCCCTTCCCGTTTCCATTTTGACAAGATCGCTCAAGAGATGGAGCAGCATTTCCCTGAAAGTAGTTTACACGAAAAGTGCCCCGCTCGGCATCGCACTGGCGGGGCACTGCAAAGACGAACAATTTATCACTTGATCTTTACAATCTTGAATCGGATCACGCCATCCGGTGCTTTAACCTCCACAACATCCCCGGCCTGCTTATTGAGCAGGGCTGATCCGAGAGGCGACTCGTTTGAGATCAAGCCGCTCGAAGGATTTGCTTCCGCGGCTCCCACAATAGTGAAAGTCTCCGCCTTTTTCTTACCTTCCTTGATCGTCACTGTTGAGCCAATCTCAACGGTGTCTGACTTTTTATCGTGCTCGATGATCTGCGCCTTAGCCAGCATACGCTCAAGCTCAATGATGCGTCCTTCAACGAAGGCTTGTTCATTTTTAGCGGCTTCATACTCAGCATTATCAATTAATTCATCACCGCCCTGGATGGCTTCGCGCAACCGCAGGGCAACTTCCTGACGGCGCACACTACGCAGATGCTCCAGTTCCTCTTCCAGTTTCTTCAGCCCTTCAGCAGTAATGTAGACTTCATTTCTCATTATTCATCCTGTACCTAGCTTATTCAAAACCCCAGGTGAGGTTTTGGCGAATAAAAAACTGAGAGAGATCTCTCAGCGCGCCTTTCCATCTGGTTGCGGCGATGATAGCACAACTTATCCAAACTGTCCAGAATCTTGAGTACCGGGCATTTCGTCCTATAGCCCCACAATGCAGGGATCATTCCGATCGCCGATTGCTCTAAAACAGTGTGCTAAACCGATCCATCGACGGACCGGGCACCCGCTTTACGACACCCAGTTTGATTCGGGATAGGCCCCCAGCGCTTGCATGAGCAGGGGAATTCCACCTTGCGAATCGTGATAGTCACGCAATTCGGTAAATAACTGAGCCTCATCCTCCCAGAAGGTTGAAAGCTGGCTTTGGTATTCGGTGACGGCATGAGCCCAGGTTTCGATCGCATCTTCAGTCAAGGGCACAAACACACACTCACCACTCGGACGACCCAGCTCCGGGGGTACGTCCCCACCACGAGCAGCGTAGGGGAAGTCAAAATAGTATGTCAACGGACGCATGAATCTCTCCGCGGCCATGCGAATGATGCGATGGTCCACGTGCCCACCCATCGCCAGCGGACAATACACTTTCGCCATGGAGATGTCCGCTTCTATGAACGCTTCCCTGATTTGCTCCACGAGGTCCATGTCTTGCGCGTGCACCTCCCCGAAGAGCGCCTCCTCGGTTGGGTACATCGGCATTACATCCGGGTCAGCGCGGTACATGGCGTCGGGGAAGTTTAAGTGGACGACAGTCGAACCCAAGCGGCCGCAAGCCAGCCGGTCCTCAGCTCGGCGTACGGCGATCGGTGGGCCCGCCTTCCCCCAACGGGCATGCAGGTCGGCCGCCAGCGGTGAGATGCGCCAATCCGGTGGATCTCCAGCAAAGATGGTGAGCACCGAGACCGGTTCACCGCATGCGTCCTGCATCGCCATTAAGCCGCCGCAGGAGAAGACAGCATCGTCCAGATGCGGCGAAAGATACAGGTGAGCGGTCATATGTGTGATTATATATCGAATTTTTAGGGATTATGTTAGGCAAATCTCTTTACATAAATAGAGATTCGGCCGATTTACAGCCAAATACTGTGTTTCGGGATTTGAAATGATCCCTTATAGCCGTGGGTCGACATAGCATAGAGATGCGCAACGCGTGTGCGCGTCCGAGGCAAGCAGCTGACAGGACTCAACCCGTCGGGTCGAATCTGGGCCATGACAAATGCCCTCGCTGGTTCTCCTCCATCGCAGTTTCACCTGCCTTGAACCCGTATAATCGTTGACGCTTCCCGCCGCCGAGTGATACAATCGGAGCCGATGCGCCGTTAGCTCAATTGGCAGAGCAGGGGCCTTTTAAGCCCAAGGTCACAGGTTCGATCCCTGTACGGCGCACAACAAAGTCCCGCATAGAATGTGGGGTTTTTGCTTTCGATATCGCCCTTATCAAAAGATTATTGGTTACTTCCTCTCTTCCCATTATTGGAATAATATATGAGAAATATTTCCATATATTCAATAGGCAGCTTAGAGTTTCTTAGCGTACCGAGGTCCACAATGAGAGGTCGCTTCGGTCTGTCTACCGCAAGAGGAGGCAGTATGAGAGTCATCTCCATAATATTGAGTGTTTTACTCATTGGCATAGTTCTTCTCTTCTCATTCCAGAACAGGACGGCTGTCACCGTCTTGTTTCTTAACTGGAGCGCGACACTTCCCGTAGCTATACTGGTGATAGTAGCCTATTTTCTGGGTATGGCGAGTGGGGGAAGTGTGATGTCGTTTCTGCGGCGTTCAATCAATGATACGACAAAAAGGCCGGAGTGAGGGAAAGATCAAGTGGTGAGCGAATACACTCCCGGTTGGTTGAGCAACCTGCCTTGGACTGATGAAAAAGTCAAAACCAGGCAGGATC
>CAYLOO010000020.1:3275-33487 GCA_964385355.1 uncultured Anaerolineaceae bacterium | reverse complement strand
CGGGAAATATGGTCGTCGATCTTGGCGGGGGGGTGACTCAAGCGGTTATGATCGCCATGAGCGGCATTGTGGCTCAAGGCGCAACCAGGCTCGGGGGGTTAAAACTCGATGAAGCGATCAGCACCTACGTCCGCAAGAAATACGGCCTGATTATCGGCCCGAGAACTGCTGAAGAGGCGAAGATCCGGATTGGAGCTGCACTTCCTCAGGATGAGGATCGCACAATCGAGATCCAGGGTCAGGATCAGGTCACAGGTCTCCCCCGTCCTATTACGATTTCAACGAGTGAAATTGTTGATGCATTACAGGAGACGCTCCAGTTAATGGTGATGTCGATTCGAGATGTTCTTGAGAAAACCCCACCGGAGCTTGCTTCCGATATTATCGATCGCGGTATGGTTATTTGTGGTGGGGGTTCTCTCCTGCGGGGGATTGATAAGTGGCTCACGCGAGAAACGGGTGTTCCCGCATATCGGGCGGAAGAACCTGTGGCATGTATAGCCCGAGGAGCGTACCGAGGGCTAGGAATGTTGGATCGCCTGAGGCGGACTCTCCCACAAGTTTGAGCAACGCGCAGACGTCAAGTCGATAATTATGCGCCGTATCCGGGCACTTTACATTTAAAGGTTCTTCTCTAAATTGTGTGAGTGACCAAGAAGATTGACACTGGTTAGCTCCGCAATATAAATAAACTGTAGGGGCTGACCCTTGTGTCGACCCATCGCCTTCAAGCAATAAGGTATCTATTAACCTCCCGCAGGTTCGAAACCTGCGGGAGGTTAACGCTCAGACCTCAATCCACAGGCTTCGCCTGCGACCGAAAGCAGAATTTCCGCACTCCACATCATGCCGAAGAGTTTGAGACCGACCCTGGACCGTTCAATTGAAGAATTCTAAGGTCTTGACAAGCAGGTGACGTGGGATGAAAGGGGCTCTAAAACCTACGCTTCTATACCTTAGGTATACATGGATATATCTCCTTCCCCTAATAATTGGAGGAGAGTACTAATTGGATTGTGCGCTGTGGGACCTGCGTCGTTGAATCTCGCTATTCGGGCAGGTAATATGTCATATGCTGCAGGTGAAGGAGCGGGTCTATATACTCCACCCTAACGTTGTCTGGTACGAAGAGTGATGTGGGCGCATAGCAAATTATGGCCTCGATGCCAGCTTCGACCAGCTTCTCTGATACTTGCTGGGCAACGGATGCAGGAACGGCGAGCATTGCGACTTTGATTTGCTGGGTTCGAATCTCATCTACCAAATTTCCGATGCTGCGGATGAGAAATTGACCAACTGGTTGACCGACCTTTGCTGGATCATTATCGTATATGGCCGTGATTCGAAAACCCCGATCAATGAAACCTCCATAATTCGCGACGGCACTCCCAAGATCTCCAGCACCGATGAGGACGACATCCCATACACGCTCAACTTTCAAGATGCGTTTCAGCTGATCCAGGAGAAAGCTGATGTTATAACCGGTACCTTGCTTACCGAATTCTCCAAATTGTGAGAGATCTTTGCGTATCTGTGCTGAGGAGATTCCAAGCTGTCCACCCAATTCTTGAGAGGATGTTATTTCCTTACCTTCCGCGGCCATTTGGGACAAGGCTCTCAGATAAAGCGGAAGACGACCTACGACGATGTCAGGAACCTTGTTTGCAGGCATGCTTTACTCCGAGTGATGTCTGTAGTAAGGTTTGCCAAATCTAACATATCTACTAGGGTTGCGCAAACAATTCCAATATCAACCATCATCCATCACTTCTTGATTTTCTGTTGAATCGATCCATAGTTGCTTAGATTAAGTTCTCTTGGTTCTCCGCAAAATCGTGTGGGTGACCAAGTAGATTTGCGCTGCTTAATTTCCAAATCCTCACCAGAGGGCAATATCATGGCGCAGTTTAGGCGAAAAAGGATCTAAGCCGTGGATAATATCATGGATCATCCTCAGTGTAGTTGAGGATGATGCTTGACGAGTATAATGGCAAGGAAGTCGGAGAAGTATTTGTGCAGAAGCATGGCGATTTTCTAGATGAAGTAAGAATCCAGGTCTCCTCGGGCAAGGGCGGCGATGGCGCCATCCACTTCCGGAAGGAGAAATATGTCCCCCGTGGAGGTCCTGATGGAGGCGACGGTGGGAAGGGCGGAGACGTGGTTCTTATTGTTGATCCAAAGCGGACGGCTCTATCCGCTTTCCGAGGCAAGCGGCACTTTCGCGCTCAAGACGGCAAAGCCGGGGGAGGTAATAATAGGACTGGAAAAAGCGGCAAGGATGTCCGCATTTTTGTCCCGCCAGGCACAATTGTTCGCGACGATAAGACGGGCGCTCTTCTCGGAGACCTCGTAGAACCAGATCAAGAGCTCATTATCTTCCGTGGCGGTCGCGGGGGGCGCGGAAATGCACGCTTCGCAACGTCACGCAATCAAACGCCTCGAGTGGGGGAGAAAGGCGCTCCAGGGGAACAACACTGGATATACCTGGAATTAAGATTAATTGCCGATATTGGGATTATCGGTGTGCCGAACGCCGGGAAGTCAACTTTGTTGGCAGCGGTAACGAATGCCCAACCCAAGATCGCGGAATACCCTTTTACGACGCTTTCCCCAAATCTAGGTGTCGCCGAGCTCGATACCGACGCTGTGCTTGTCCTTGCCGATATCCCCGGGCTTATCGAAGGAGCCCATCAAGGTGTGGGTCTGGGTTTTCAATTTCTGCGCCACATTCAGCGAACGCAGGTATTAATCCATCTGATCGATGGTTTATCTCCAAATCCGTTAGCTGATTTCTCTCAAATTAACGCGGAGTTAGCCTTCTTTGACCCAATGCTGGGGGAGAAACCTCAAATCGTAGCGATTACGAAGATCGATCTCCCAGAAGTTAGGGAGCGCATTGATGAATTAAAGAGCAGATTTGAATCTGCTGGGTATCAGGTCTTTACGATATCTGCTCTCGCGCGGAACGGCCTGAGGGAGCTGCTTTTTGCTGCCCTCAAGGAATTGCAAACAATCCCCGCCCCCGAGTTAATCGAAGGAGAACTGCCTGTATACCGGCCAGAGCTTGAGGTGAGAGATTTTGAACTCACACGTGAAGCGGATGGCGGGTGGCGAGTCTCAGGGGAGGCGGTTGAGCGTGCAGCAGCAATGACATATTGGGAATATGATGAGGCGATACGGAGGTTCCAACAGCTTCTTGTGCGGCTTGGTGTTGAAGCTACGCTGCAAGAAGCTGGGGTCAAATCTGGAGATACCGTTCGTATCGGGGAACACGAACTCGAATGGGTGATTTAATCGGTGTATTGGGAGGGACATTTGATCCTCCCCATCTCGCTCATCTGATTCTAGCGGATGAAGCTCGCTACGTACTTGGCCTTAAAAGTGTCCTTTGGGTTGTAACCGCGCACCCACCTCATAAACAAAATCAGCCCGTTTCATCGGTCGATCATCGCGTCGCGATGGTCAAGTTAGTGACAGACGCTGATCCTGCATTCGAATTTTCAATTGCGGATCTGGACCGACCACCGCCGCACTATGCACATGGAACGATGGAGTGGCTGAGGACGCGGTATCCCGACGAAAAATTCGCTTATTTGATGGGGGAGGATTCACTACGCGATCTCCCTGATTGGAATTTGCCACAGCGTTTTGTAGATTCCTGTGATTTGATCGGTGTAATGGATCGCTTCGCAGCGGAAACCGAGGTGGCTCATTTGGAAGAAGAACTCCCGGGATTGGGGGACAAGCTGGTTTTTCTAGGTGTTTCACCGATCATGATCTCAGGCAGGGATATCCGCAGCCGTGTTCGCGAGGGACGTCCCTTTCGATACTTAATTCCTCCCGTTGTCTCAGATTACCTTCTCGAGCACGGCCTGTATTCTTGAGTTTGAGCCGCGGTCTATCATTCCTCGCCACAAGGGCTCGCGTTGATCTCCTTGAAAGCCAACGCACCTTGCTGCTGGTTGCGTAGAGTATTCCTCTTGGTGGAAGTCCTTGGCGATAAGCGTAATGAGCATACTGGAAGCAGCTTATTAACGCAGTCTCTATCTTTGAGCTGGAAAGAAGAGGAATGTGAGAGTTTGGTAATGGAGCGGAGTTCTTAAAATCGAGATATGATGTATTGGCTAATGAGTTCTGCAGAAAACTGCAGTGATGGGTCAAGAGAGGAAAGCAATGAGAGAGAAAGACATCCCACGATGGCTGTTTCCAGCCCTGGTCTTTATCTTCCTAGCAGCCATTGTCGCCTTCCTATTCGTCAGAGGATTGGGTGGGAGCGCACCACTCGTCGAAAGTTCATCCTCAATTGGAGCTATTCAGCCTGGCGAGATTAACCTGGATAGACAAGAACCGACAACACCAAGGGATCCATGTTCACTGCTTATGCCTGATGAGATCGAGGATGAGCTGGGTATTCAATTAGGTGAATCATCTTTCGATGTGGCAGATAATCCTATCGGCGAGATGATCTGCATTTTCCCAGGAGAGAATGAAGATGATCTCCCTGTTGTTCGTCTAGTAGTCGTCTTCAATGAGGGAATGGAAGCATTCCTACGACAGAATGGGTACTCCGTAGCTCACCTATTCGCAGGACGGAATGTCTCGGATAGGTTTACGGAGCCAATCGCTGATATTGGCGACGAGGCATTTTGGGGGGGCAGCGGTGTGGAATTGTGGAACGGTCTCCATGTTCTTCTTTGGGATGTCTATTTACAGATTAATGTCAACAGCGGGGATGAAGGGAACGATCTGGAAGCAGCGCAGAACCTGGTGATAATCGCACTGAACCGTTTGTTCAGTGAGTAGTTCTGGTCGTTTAGCGTTGGTGGTTGTAGAGACGCAGCATGCAGCGTCTCTACGCGTAGGATATTTAGCCGAGGCAAATTGCTCTCGACACGGACGCCGGCCACCTGGATCAGAGCTTCCTGCCCTTACATCTTCGTGTAATCAAGGGGTTCCAGAAAACACAAAAATCCACAATCAAGGCGTACGTAAGTGTGTCACCTTTCCACAATATTCATGGGAGGACTTTTTTACTCGGGTAGCAAGTGCTCCCGTGGTCAGTCAAGATACGTGCCTGTTTCGAACGGCCTGCGGGGATCGCTAGACCACTCGGACCAGGAGCCTGCGTATAATCTGACGCCTTGGATTCCAGCATAGTACATCGAGAGAACATTATGGCATCCGGTTACGCCTGAACCGCAATAGACGATGGTATCTGTTGGCGCGATTCCGCCGATCAAGCTGTCAAATTCCGCTTTAAGGATGTCAGGGTTCCTAAAGCGTCCGTCTGCGTCGAGATTCATCTGCCAGAACCGATTTACCGCTCCAGGGATACGACCGGCAATAGGGTCGAAGGGTTCTTCCTCACCTCGATAACGTTCCGGTGCGCGCGAATCTATGATAAGACTAGATCCCTGCGATCTACGTTCAAGAACATCATCGGCGACGACCTTTAAATCCGGGTTCAACTGTGGTTCGAATTGTCTGGGGTCCCGGGATTCACGATTGGTTCGGACCGGAAGTCCGAGTCGTTTCCATTCTGGAAAGCCTCCATCTAATATGGCGGCAGTTTCATGTCCCAAGTATTTAAGCATCCACCATAAGCGGGCTGCAATACCCCCACCTCGTGAATCGTAAATTACGACCTGGGTGCTCCCGTCAATCCCTAATTCAGAGAAATAATTTGCCATGACCTCGATTCCAGGGAGAGGATGGCGCCCGTTCGTCCCGCTCTTTGGTGCGGATAGATTATCATCAAGATGGACATAGACAGCTCCCGGAATGTGTCCGATTAGATATTGCTCTTTGCCCCATTGCGGTTGAAGCAGGTCGAATCGGCTGTCGAAGATCGCCCAATTAGCCTCTTCTAGATGAGGCTTGAGCTGATCCGAGGTGATGACGGCCGTGTAGTTCATGTTTCTCCTACGCTTGCGCAGAGCAGAAGATGCAGAGTCCTGGGTTCACTCTCCTGGAAAAGGCGTCGCACAAATTTGGGGCGATCCGCCACCTCATCATCTGGCAATAGGCCAGTCGCCAATGGGGTTGTCTGAGGCAGGTGAGGTTTGATGGAAGCGGGGTTTCAAGCGGTGTGTCCTCATCAATGGGGTTGTCCCGCAGCCTGAATCGAAGAATGTAGCGCCTAATAGGATGAATAGCAAGGAGTTAATCACCTTCGTTGGCAAGTTCAAAGGGTTTATTAATGGAGTGTTCAACTCGTTAGTCCTGCTCGCTGTCCTCGCTGCTTTCTTCGCTTCTTGGTGCTGCCTTCCTTAATTGTTCGATAGAAATACGGTTGGCATGACGGCAGCTTGGGCAGCGGACATCGTAATGAGTCCCTTCAGTTTCCTCGAGAGCTTCAAGAGCGAAGGCGATTTCATCTTTCTTGATATGGAAATTTCTGCCGCAACGATAACATCTGGTCTGCATTTGATAACTCCTGTATGTATTACGCTCGATTTGCAATCAATCGGCCGCTGCTCTCCCAATGTCAGTCCGGATTAGCGTAAACGCGACCCCGAATAAAACGATTGCGGCACCAGCGATACGCAATGGTGATGGAAGCTCGCTAAGCACAAGATAGGCTAAAACAGCCGCAGAAATGGGCTCGCCTAAAAGTGTGATCGAAACCTTAGTGGCTGGTAAGTATCGCAATGCCCAATTATAAGTTGAATGAGCCATTAATTGTGGGAAGATCGCGAGCAGCAGGAACCAGAGGTATGTGATCGGTGGGTACCCAGAAAGGCTGTACCCAGATGAAATCACGGCAATGATTAAGAAGATCGCAGCTGAGGAATACACAAGACCGATATAAATGAGGAGGGAAAGATCAGATCTGAGGCGGCGCCCGATGATGAGGTAAGCTGCTCCGGCTGCGCCTCCTAATAGAGCGAGCACGTCGCCAAGCAAGACATTCGTTCCGCCGCTCGATGTTTTGGTAACACATGAGAACCCCTCACTGAAAACACAGTAATCGCTAAAGGCGATTATCAATCCACCACCGAATGCTAATCCCAAACCGAGCATAGTTCTCCGCGAAGGTATCTCGCCGAGGAGAAGGGGGGAGAACGCAGCGACAAAAAGAGGGGTCGTTTGAACGAGGACAACTGAGCTGGTGACGTTAGTATATTCAAGCGAGGTGATCCAGGTGCCGAAGTGCAAGGCTAGAAATAACCCCGAGAGGAAGGCCAATTTGTACTGTGCTATGGAGAGCTCCCGCAGCTTTTCGCGCTGGCGAAAGATGAAGGGTGCCAGGAGCAAAGAGGCGAGTGTTAATCGATATGCTGCGATCACCAAAGATGGGGCATCGTTTTGGGCGAAGCGAACAAAGATGGAGGAGCTGGATGCAGCTATGATCCCCAGTCCCAATGCAAGAACCGGTGGTATACGGGCTTTGCTGCGCTTATTATCTTCAGGTACGTATGTTGTTCCAGGTTGTTTCATAGACGCTATTTCGCTTGACAAACTCTGATTCCGAAGACTACAATCCATTCGCAAATAGTATCGAGAACTATTGGAATACTTCCTTTGATAAGTATAGTGGTTAGAATGGTTTGAAGGGAAAGGAAATAACTTTCGAATTACCTGAGCTTGACTAACTTCGCGATGTGTAAAAGTCAATTTTGGGGCTTGACGTTTATGAACAAGCCTATTACCTTAGGTATCAGAACCGCAGACCAGATTATGTCGCCGCTTGATGGAATGCCGTGAACAGGTGGGAAGGTACACGGTGTTTTAAAGGATAATCTGTCTTGCAGTGGGCAAAGGGGTAATGTCCGCTCCGTCTCTCAATCATCATACTGGAGGTATGAATAATGACCCATATTATCACCAGCTTGTGCCTTCGCGATTCGGGCTGTGTAGAAGTATGCCCAGTGGAGTGCATCGTTCCCGGGAAACCGGCCGAAAAATGGCCGTGGTACTACATTGACCCGGATACGTGCATCGACTGTGGCGCGTGCATCCCCGAATGCCCGCTTGAGGCGATCTTCACCGAAGATGAAGTGCCATCCGATTACGCTGCCAAGGGTGGTGAACACCGGAGTATGCCGGCAGGAACCGCTGGCTTCGATACGGTTTACGATGGAGAGAACCACCATGGTGAGGCCGTACACCTGGAGTATACGAAGATTCTTGAGGCTGGAGAGGTCGTCGATCTTTCCCCTGACATCCAGCCTAATTATGACTACTTCACAGATGGTCCAGGATATAGTGCGCTAGAAGGTTAGCTCACACGGTTTTAACGCTACATCGAGGGAGCCAAAACGGCTCCCTCTTTTCTTGTTCAAAATCGAGACAGTTAAGGTAAAAGGTTCATGAACGCGTGATCACGTCAAAGGAGTATTAAGGGGAACGAGTAGCTCTCGAAGGTTATCGGATGGCGGTATGCTGAGATACCCTCGCCTGATTTAAATGGAAACCTGCAGGGGAGTCTCCCTGAAGGTGGAAGTAAGATATTCTAGGATTGGATCATCCCTTTTGGCTCTCTCGATCTCGTGTTGTAACTTAATATAATGAGTTGATGAATATTTCGTCGAGCAGGAACCTATCCTTATCGAGCGTGCAAATCGAACAGATGCAGCGCCATGTCGAAGACTGTTATCCGGAAGAGGGCTGCGGAATCTTAGGGGGCTTCGATGATCGTGTAGAGTGGGTGATTCCCATCACGAACATGCTGCACTCATCGACGCGTTTCTGTATGGATCCCCAGGAGCAGGTCGACGCTTTCTTCAAAATCGAAGAGGCAGGAGGGAAACTTATCGGTATCTATCACTCACACCCAACCGGACCGGACTTTCCTTCGGACTCTGATATTCGCGCGAGCACCTTGCCGGAAGCAGTTCACATTATCTGGCATCCTATAGATGAAGAATGGAACTATCACGCCTATCGGATCGACCCAGTGGTGGGATATGTTGCGGTCGGAATCAGCGTGCAAGGACCGTAACAACTTATGTTTTTTGGTGTTTTCTAACATGGGAATCGCAATGAGGTGGAGCTATGTGGGTTAGGAGTGTCATCGCGCTCATAACAGGGTATTTACTGGGATCGATCCCCGTCGGATTATTGATGGTGAGGCTCGTCAGAAGACGGGACGTCACAAAGTGGTACAGCGGCAGGACAGGGGGGACAAACGTAATGCGTGTCGCCGGCGTTTGGGCGGGAGCCGGAACCGCGATTGCGGATGCCTTAAAAGCTGCTGTGGCGGTCTGGGTCACACGTGGATTGACAGGCGGAGGAGAACCTTGGATCGAGGCAATCGCCGGAGCCCTTGCGATTCTAGGGCATAACTATTCCATCTTCCTGCTCCGGCGAGAAGACGGCAAGATTCAATTGCGGGGTGGAGCGGGTGGCGCGTGCTCTTTCGGTGCGGCAGTGGGATTATGGCCACCAGCGGGATTAATCATTCTTCCACTTGTAGCTGCGATCTTCTATGGAATCGGTTACGCTTCAGTGACGACGATGAGTGTGTCATTCCTGGCCGGGATCATCTTTGCCATCCGGGCAGCACTCGGCCTCGATCCCTGGGCGTATGTCGGCTATGCAATCCTGGCAGAGTTATTGGTGATCTGGGCATTGCAGCCGAATATCAAGCGGTTAATGAATGGGGACGAGCGACTTGTGGGGTGGCGTGCTCGAAAACAAATTAAAGATGAACACGTAGAATCAGGAGAAGAGACGGGATTGATTGAAGCCGAGGATGGCTAGGAATGTTTTAGGGCACGCTTTGGTTGCGTATTCGATGCGAACATTCTTGAACGCACCGCCATCACGAAAACACGAGTATCCCAGTTAGACCAACGAGCGCCACGGAGGTAAGCTCTATCAGTCGCGCTCCGCTCATCTCCCCAGCGCGCAAAGTCTCCATCAATCCATTGCTTATATAAACAAACAAACCTACGATCAGAGCGAATCGAAATGAGGGCAGAGGCCAGTAGTGCAATGCCCAAACAAGCTGTGTTGAAATCCCACCAACGATCAGAGCGGTAACTATAGTCTGGCCATCGTCGGATGTAGAAAGTTGTAGTAGTCGCCAACTGATGACAGCGACAACAACCAACGATAGCGGGACACGGTATACCGACCGTAAATCGATCGCATGCATCGTGAACAGGATTCCTACCATTAGAAGGTAGGCGAGGGTTCTCAAGACCAACGCGGCAAGGTCGTGTCGAGGGTCTGCTGGATCGTGGATTAAAAACTCCGCCAGGAGCACTGCCATTAAGAATGCAGCCCCAGCTACCAGACCGACCCAAAGGGCGGGTCCTTCCGGCAAGTGCGTCAGGATGATTCCCGACGCAAGCGCGGTCAAACCGGGGACGATCCAATGCTCGAATGTCCGCTCGCCTGATTTTAAGGATGGGTGGGAACGAAGCAACCAGTCTGCGCCTGCAACAGTAAGCGCCGCGGCGAGGGTCAACATGATCAGACGAGTATCCATCTTGAATTCGAAGATCAAACCTGCGAAAGTGAGCTCCGCCGCGAAGATAGGCAGGACCACGATTCGGATTAAGGCATAGCTCAGGATCACTAGCGCCGTTAGCGTGCTGAGACGGTCACGGTCGGGTTGGGGTAAGTCGCCACGCATAAGTGCATTCTAGCACTCGTTTAGCGAGGATGCCTAGTCTATTTGCTTTCAGAGGATCTGAGGAAGAGAGTCTTTTCGGTTCCATCGTTGCAGCTATTAAGAAAAACTCACTTCAGGGATTTCTCGTTGAGTTTATCCTGAGTCTCTCGACTCTTCCTTCGGAAAGCTCAGGACAGGGCTCGGGATATACTCCTTCGAAGGACCGAACGGCTCGCTCGAAATGACATGACCGGGAAAGATTACTCTTCATTGTCGCTGCCAGGAGGGGATAACCGCGGTGTTATTCCAAGGAATATGTATAATCAGTCACTATGATACTTGCGATTGCTATCCTTGGTTGGTCCTTAGGGGTCTGCATAAACTGGCTTGCAGACAGCCTCCCGTTTTTTCATAAGCCAGCAGTGCCACGCTGCCCTGCTTGCACCGCCCCTTTTGCACTGATTTCCTGGTTCGCTGTTCCGGCGATCATCGCTCGAGTTTGGCGCTGCGAGTATTGCGGCACAAGGCGCCAGACGCGAACTTTGCTCGTTGAGATACTGGCCATCGCCGGATCAATTTACATTTACTTCTGGAGCAGCTCACCAGCGAGTTTCTGGTCGGCATTTCTTGTAAGTGGGGTTTTCCTGCTCATCATCGTCATTGACATGGAGCATAAACTCATACTCCATGTTGTTACTTTTCCGGCTGCAATCCTATTTATAGTGCTCGGCCTATTGAATCCGGTGATGAGTCTGGGCAGGATACTCCTGGGTGGAGCCGTAGGCTTCGGTCTTTTCCTACTGCTCTATCTACTCGGAGGGTTATTCGCTCGCAATATCGCTGGGGGGCAGAGCCACGCCGATGATGAAGTCGCCCTCGGTTTTGGTGATGTGACTCTGGCCACGATCATTGGGTTGGCGGTTGGTTTTCCAGGGGTGATCGAAGCGTTGCTGCGAGGCATCCTGGCAGCCGGGCTGTTTAGTATCGCCTATTTAATATTCATGAAGATGCGTCGCCGCTACAGCGTGTTTACACCGATTCCTTATGGCCCCTTCCTTGTCCTGGGCGCCTGGTGGGTTTATTTCTGGGGATGGGCGTGGCTGGAAAGAATCCTCAACATGTAGAGAAAAACTCGTATCGAGCTTGAGTTTGTCTCTATATTGTTACAACGGTGTCTCAATGATCTGACAGTATGCCCTCTTGGTCCCGCGGTACTAGCTCTCGAGCAAAACACGGCGCGTATAATTATGAATGTCACATGGATGGCATTGCCGATGGCATGGGATTAAAAGACATGGGAAAAATACGAAGCCAACATTGGTTGCGATCAAATCCGACGCGTAAAAAATCGCGTGGGCAAAGTATCGTCGAGTTCATGGTTCTGTTGCCTCTTTTAATCATGATGCTCTCAGGTTTGGTCGAGTTTGGTTTCATGCTTAACTTCTATCTGGATCTGATTGATGGAGCCAGGGAAATCGCAAGGTTTGGCGCGAATCTAGACCCGCTTGAGGCGGATGATGGGATTATGGATTGCGTCAATACCTCATACTTCTATCGACTCCTGCCATGTATGGCTGATCAGGTTCTCTCTGAACAGGTCGTTCTAAATCCGGCGACAGATGATCTAATTCTCTCAGCCATCGCGGCTGCGGGTGGATCGGTTACGCTGCGTCTCCCGGACGCGGATGGTTGGAGTTATAAAGGAAACCATGTTTCGAAGTTCACGACTGCGGAAATTAGTGGAATGCTCAACGGCGCCGCTCCAGCTACCGGGATGGTCTTAGTCGAAGTTTATTACGATTACCACATGGTCCTGGGTCTTCCCTGGATCACGATGTTCGTGCCGGACACGATCACACTTCATGCTTACAGCATAATGCCAAATGCCTATGTCGAACCAACACCAACCCCGTAACGCTTCATCTAAACTCCAGCGTGGGCAGGCGATGGTGCTCATCGCCTTGGCCTTCATCGGTCTGGCGGCTTTCATCGGTCTGACCGTTGATGTTGGGATTCTATTCGTCCAGATTGGCCACCTGCGCCGCGCGGTTGACTCGGCATCGCTCGCCGCGGCTAATCAATTCCGCGAGGGGCGCACATTGGCCGAGATCGAGGCTGCAGCCGATGAATTCATCAATTTAAACAGCCTCAACCCAGCCACTGCCGTGATTTTCATTTGCGATATCTCGGACCCGACTGCGGGAAACACCAACGTCTACCACGATGTTGATATATGCCCACCGGACACGGATGGAAATGGCGTTCATGACGATTCGCCGCCGCGCAAGTTCGTTCGCGTCGAAGCGACGATGCCGGTGGAATTCGCTTTCCTGCCCATCATTGGCTGGGGCTCGATCGACATTCGGGCGGAAGCTATCTCCGAAACAGCTTCTGTCGATCTCGTCTTAGTCATCGACACCTCTCAATCCATGGCCTGGGATGCAGTCTGCGGCGATGGTATTGACGATGACGCTTATTGGGAGACTTTAGCAACGGGGGCTCCGGATGGCGTTGATGACTGCGACGATGGCGGGACGGTACCGACATCGGTATCAGGAATCCCAGACGATTTCGGACACGACCCCAACAACTGCAACGACCCCGATCCTGCAGCAGGTGTTCAGGGCCAGTGCCATCCCTTTGAGGAGGTGCGGGCGGCCGCGCTCGCTCTCGTCGATCGAATGTATTTCCCATACGATCGCATGGCGGTCATCAGTTTCGATGTAAACGCAACTGCCCAGCTTCATTTTAGCGATTCCCCATCTTCGATCAAATCCTCCATCGGCAGCCTGTTGGTTTATAAGCTGCCCAGTTGTGATGGATGGACAAATTTCAAGGATCCGACTGGTTGTACGAATACCAACATCGCCGATGGTTTACTATTCGGCGGAAACGAGTTCGGCTACTCGCTGCGCCAGGAGGCTGTCCCGATCCTCATCTTGCTCAGCGATGGCGCCGCAAACGCGGCGAAGGATGATTCTGATCCACCCGTTAGCATCTGTCCCGGAGGGCCGGGTGGTGCAAAAACTTGGGTCGAGCCTTTCTGCCGTGATGAGGTTTTCGAAATTGAGGACAGTCCTTTAGGTTGGAAAGATACTGAGGATTGGGCCGTTGACCGGGGTTATTTCGTCGGCTGCCCGGATGCAAACGCATACGACCCGCTGTTGACTTCCTGCACTGCAGCAGGGCAGGGGGCGGTCGTGTTCACGATCGGTCTCGGTGAGGAGTTGATCAACAACACCGACTGTCACCCAATCTACGGCGGAGCGTGCGAACTGGATCAAGGGGAAGAACTACTGCGTTATATCGCCGCCATCGGAGATGACGGCGATCCATCCACAGATCCGTGCTCGACCGAGCCCATCGGTCAATCTTGCGGGAATTACTATTACTCTCCGACGGGCACAGGGCTCATTCAGGTATTCGAGGCGATTGCATCACGCATCTTCACACGCATCGTCCACTAACGAGGGAGAATTTCCATGTACGTTTTGCCAGCCAGCCAATCTCCCGGTGATCTTCAACGTAAGCGGCGTTTCCGCGGGCAGACTCTTGTCGAGTTTGCGCTTGTGCTGCCGGTTATGCTGTTGGTCCTGTTCGTAATTATCGAGATGGCGCGCCTGCTGCATGCATGGCTCGCGGTTGAAAACGGCGCGCGGTTTGGGATACGCTATGCGGTGACGGGTGAATACGATCAAGCCTTCTGCGTCGATGGACCCGATGCAGGCACTGAAGCCTGCGGTGGATCGGGTCGACTTAGCGAGGAAGATGCCGCCCGCTTGCCATCCATACTAGAGGCTACTCGTGCGGGAGCTGTTGCCATCATGCGCAATGAGACCGTCCCCGTAGCTTCGCCGGGCTACTTTAAGACCACGCTTTGCTCCAGCAAGCGATCCGGGGCTGGACCTCTTTTCTCCTATCACGATTCGGTCACACCTATCCATCAGCCGGCATGGTGTGAGCAGCTTCCCTCCCCTGGAATCTCTGTAAGCGACGCAGGCGGTCCGGGCGATCGTGTTTCCGTGACCGTCGATTTCGAGCATCCGCTAATCGTGCCAATCCTCAGCTCGGCATTGCCCCACATCCACCTTACATCTAAACGAGAAGGCATCGTTGAGCAATTCCGCGTCGCCCGTGTCGTCGGCTTGCCTGCGACGATCTCTGTACCAACCTTCACGCCGACAAACACAGCGACATCCACTCCGACAGCAACTTCTACTCATACACCTACTCCTTCGACTACACCGTGTAAGGTACCTCCTGTCGTTCAAATCATCTTACCCACCAATGGGTCGACTTATAACGTTAAAGTGCCCGGCCAGGCAGTAGCATACGATCCGGATAACGCTGATCCAGCAGCCTGCGCGGGCGTTGGTGTTGATGGTGAGGGGATCGTGCAGGTCGATTTCGCCATCGATTATTGGGATGTCCCTATGGCTACTTGGACCAGGGTCTTCACGTCTACAGAATCGGCACAAGCCTACTGTACTTTTCGTGGGAATGCGCCCTGCCCTGAGCACCCAACGACCACAGCACTATGGCCAGGTGGAGCTCTAATGTCTTCGGGCCTGCATCGCATGCAGGCGATAGCGACGGATGACGAAGGCGAGTTCAGCCCCATTGATGAAGTGCAGTTTTTCCTCAATGTCCCGGAAACTCCTACACCCACGCCTACTTTAACACCAACCGTTACCCCAACGATTGACTGCAATAATATCTCAGTGACCAGTTACGACACTTCCGGCGAAATGCTCTATATGGGTGTGCAAAACAACAACCCAATGACGATCAATCTGACAAACTCCCACACCAATTGGACGGAGATGAGCGCCAGTCACAACGTCGACCAGCTGCGATTCAATGGGGGGCAGTATTGGCCGGGCGATGATTATAGCTCGCCGACAATTCGAGGACCGGCAGACCCGAGCTCGTTCCCACATCCACCCGGCGCTTGGGTTTTCTGGGTGGCAGATTTCAATAACACACCGGATGGTGAACTTTACGGGGATTTCGATACGACGTTAACTTTCGACTATGTATGTCTCGTATCCTCATCGATCACCATACCTACGCCTACGAATACACCTACCGCCACCACTACGCCGACGCCGACACAGACGTTTACACCGACTACTACACCGCTCCCCACCAGTACACCAACGATCACTCCCACACCTTCCTGCGTGGGCGTATCTTTTGGTTCCACGACTTTCCTGAGTGGCGCCGGTATTCGACTGGGGATCAATAACACAACCTATCCCGGGTTGCTAATTACGGGGGTCACAGTAAATTGGGGACCCCTGCAAACTGCATCGAACCTATATGGATGGGGTGAGTTCCTCAATTGGTCCACGTGGAATGGGGCGCTCGTCTACTCGGGTGATGACCCCACATCGACAACTTCGTTCGGCTTGAACAGAGCTGTGAATCCGAGCAATAACCTCACAGTTGATTGGGGTGGCCTCTTCTCCGGCTCTTTCTTTAACCCACCGGCTAGCCTGGGTGCTTCGAACTTCGGCTTCTCGATCCAGTTCAGCGATCCGGCATGCAACCTCAATCGTCCAGCGCTGCCGCTCACGTTCCCAACACCGACGCATACACCGACAGCTACGAACACGCCCACGGCGACGTATACGCCGACGATAACACCTACGCCTACAAATACACTGACTCCGACGATCACACCGTCGCCGACGGCGACAAACACACCGCTGCCGACGACTCCGACTCAGACTTCAACGCCAGTAACTCCGTCTCCAACTCCGACAGATCCAGGTTTTGGTTAAATCGGCGAACTGGAAAACGACCCCGCGAGAGCGGGGTCGTTGATTTAACCCTTCTTGCTACGGTTTATCAACTGACATACAATCGATCTGATGGTCGAAAATAACCGCCTACCTGAGCTCTATAGCCGGCATTGGCCGGTTCTTCTGGTGATTATTACCGCCTTTTATACCCTCTGGATCACGTTAGCTCCGGAGACGATGGAAGGCAGCTTATTCCCTACAGTTCTGGTCTTCGGCGTCCGTCTGATGGTAGCCTGGGCTGCAGTTAAGGCGCTTCCAGAGGTCCGAAGGGGACCCGAACAGCGATCTTGGCGTCTCCTTGCCGTCGCACTGCTAATCTGGGCTGCCGCGGATGCGCTTGCCGTCCTGCTCTGGGTTTTACGCGGCCAACCCTTACCACCGCCGTCATTTCGCGAGCTACTGGCCCTGGCGGGTTATCTGGCTGCCCTTACAGCATTTGTTACCTTCCCCACAGAGCAGCCGGGACGCTTCGGGCGGCTGCGGGAAACGCTTGATCTGGCCATCCTGATCATCTCCGTCTTGACGATCTCCTGGCTCATCTTTCTGGGTCCCACATTCCGTGCCCAGACGATCTCTCCCGGTGAAGCTTTTTGGCTGAGCATTCTTCCTACTTTGGATCTTATTCTTCTTGTACTATCCTTGCGCTTGTACCTTCTTCGCAGGCATCACCAGGAGCGCTGGGTCTTTCCCATCTTGGCGGTAGCTTTTATTGTTTTTTTTGTGAGCGATTTAGGAAATGGTCTGCTGCGCGGCGAAGCACGGCTTGGAATGCCGAGCTTTGTCGAGGCGGGTTGGATGGTGGGAACGACGCTTATTGGCATTACTTATCAGATCTTACAAGGCCAGTATGCAGACCAACGTCAAGAGGAATCCGGGAGAAGGGAGTGGCGGCTGCGGATTGAGCTTCTTTTACCTGTTGCCTTCACATATACCGTCGTTGGCTATATCGTTTTTGATTGGTGGTATGCCGGAGTTCTGGATTGGGTAAGTATCGGCGCGGCAGGATTCCTGATCCTGCTTTTGTTCGCCCGCCAGGGTGTAATTACCGGTCAGCAGGAGATGGTGCAATTCGCGGCGCTCATCAATGCGACATCTGACCTGGCTTTCATTTGCACACCCGGGGGTGTAATACAACTTTCAAATCCAGCATTGCGAAAGGCGATCGGCGATGAAAAGGCTCTGGATGCGAATTTGTTCTTCCACATCGAAGGCGATGAGCTGGCGTCGTTTGACACGATTCTCGAGCGTGCTCTCGATGGGGGGTGGAACGGGGAGGTTGTGATCGGTAGAGAGGACGACTCCAGGTTTCCAGCGCATCTTTCACTCAACCCGATAAAGGCTGCCCGCGGCCAGAGCGCCCTATTGGCGGGTACAGCTCACGATTTAACGATAATCCGCGAGCGGGAGACCGACCTGCGAAATGCCATGGAGCAAATTGGCCATGCCCGAAACGACCTTGCCAGATTGAACGCTGAACTGGAGGATAAGGTCGAGTGGAGAACCCGAGAATTAGAGAACACAGTCGCAGATCTTGAAATATTAAATGAGGAGTTGAAAACGCTCGACAACCTTAAATCGGAATTCGTTGCCCTCGTATCGCATGAACTGAGGGCGCCGCTGACGAACATACGAGGCGGGATAGAGCTTGTCCTTAAGAGCCGTTCAAAACTAGGGAAGAAGTCGAATCAATCTCTGCAGCTCGTTCAAGCCGAGACAGAGCGCCTTTCTCTATTTGTCGAGACTATCCTGGATTTATCGGCATTAGAAGCCGGGAGATTTCAGCTAACGCTCTCGCCGCTATCGATCACCGATGTCTTTGAGAGGACGATTGCACGCTTTCCAGCCCGTACTGTCAAATCTCGAGTTAAAACGGAAATTGAGGAGGACATAGCTCTGGTGATCGCGGATGAACGCGCACTCGACAGCGTCTTTTTCCATTTACTGGACAACGCAGCGAAGTATGCACCATCGGGTGACATTATCATCGAAGCTCATGATGAACCGGACAGAGTGGTGTTAACGGTTGTCGATTCGGGACCGGGAATACCTGCGGATCAATGTGAGCAGGTCTTCGAGATGTTCCATCGATTGGATGCGAGTGATGCTCGCGAGGTCTATGGTCACGGATTGGGTTTGCCCATGGTGTCCCGATTGCTGGAAGCTATGGGAGGTGGAATTCGAGTGGATGAAAAAGCGAGGGTGGGAACGCGCCTTGAATTCTGGCTACCGAAAGAATAAGCGTGTGGGGGGAAAGTTTGGATATTTCTCGGCAAGGTTCGTCGAGTGAGGGAAGTTGAGAGAACCTCCAATTTTTCAATCTATGGAAGCAATCCTATAATGGGGAATCCATCGTTGGTGAAAGGATTATTTACCAAGGTTTGCCATGGCGAATAAAGTGCTTGTCGTCGATGATGATAAAACCCTGCTACGCTTCGTCTCTGAATACCTAGAGAAAGAGGGTTTTCAGGTTGCGATCGCAGACCGTGGGCAGAAAGCGCTGCGCCAATTTTATAAGGAGCGTCCAACAATTGTGCTTCTGGATGTCATGATGCCCGGGATGGATGGTTGGGAGGTTTGCGCCCGACTCAAGGAACTGGCCGATGTGCCTGTAATCTTGCTCACCGCCAAGACTGCGGAAGCGGATAAGCTGCGGGGATTCCGTCTCGGCGTTGACGACTACATCACAAAACCCTTCAGCATGGCCGAGCTCGTCGCCCGCATTCAAGCTGTGCTCGCCCGAACACAGTCGGACAGTGAGGATGATGTCCTCTTCGCTGGAGTGATTGCTGTGGATATGTTGAAACGCGAGGCGCGCATAGAGGATCGTGTGCTCGACCTCACGCCAACAGAGTTTCGACTCCTCGCCGCTCTTGCTCGCCGTTCCGGAGAAGCTGTATCGCAGGCTGATCTGATAGTAGAGGTTTGGGGGGAGATGCGAGTTAAGAGCGGCAGTGCGCTGCGGCGCTATATCTGGCTACTGCGCCGGAAGATCGAACCAGACCCGGAGAATCCTACACGGCTGGTCACTGTCCGGGGCTATGGCTACCGCATGGAGACGTAAGCCTCAACGCTTGCTTCTCTTCCCCAACCATTTTCTATATCTTTATCTTTCTTCATCTTGGCATTGTCTATCTTGAGTATCCCTCCAGTCGAGGATTTCCCCCTACAGAAACGGGGACTTCGCGCTCCCTTCGCTTCTCGAAGTGGTAGGTTGTGGGAATATGTCGTGCTGAACCCATTCGGCTTCACTCCCCACTCCCTTTGGTCGGGGAGTTCGCCCCACAAATGGCGTGGGACTTCGCCCCACAAACGGCGTGGGACTTCGCCCCACAAACGGCGTGGGACTTCGCAGGCTAATCTCCGTGAAGCATCTCGTTTTTTGACATTACGGGCATAACCTGCCAGGAACGAGTTTCTTCGCTTCCTACGGTCGCTCAGAAGGACATTGGCGAGGAGCTTGTCATTTCGAGTGAGCTCTTCAGTCCTTCGACGGAGTATATCCCGCTCCCTGTCCTGAGCTTGCCGAAGGAAGAGTCGAGGGGCTCAGGATAAACTCTGCGAGACGTGCCTGGGATGAATTCTCATAAGTTGCAACTATGGAACCGAGTTAACCATTTTACAAAGATCCCCAGGCTAACAATTGAGTCGCATCAGGGATTTCTTTCATATTCAGACTCCCCAATATCTAGCTACCGAACCCGTAAGGTGATTGTAAGGCCCAATTTTCACGACTGCGAGTAGACTAGCTATAGGTGAGGCAACTGACAGCTTTGGTAGTTTTAATTCAACTGAAAGCAGATTCAATATGCGAAAAAAAGTCAGAGAATACTCAAGCTTTAGGGCGCAGGCGATCGTCGAGTTTGCACTCATATTGCCTGTCATGCTCCTCGTACTCTTCACAATCATAGAGAGTGCCAGATTGTTACATGCCTGGGTAGCGATCGAGAACGGTGCCCGTTTTGGTGTTCGCTACGCCGTCACAGGTGAATATGAGCTAGCCCATTGTGCTGGATACCCAGATGGCATCTGTGATTCTCAAGCGGAGGAGGATGGCGCCCGCATTCCTTCGATTAAGGACAATGCCCTGTCTGGATCCGCGGGTATAATGCGGGATCTCACTGCACTTTCCGGCGCACCTGGGTATTTGAAGATTACAGTCTGTTCGAATAAATCGGGGATAGTATATTTTCCCGCGGATGCATCTACCAGAACATCGGCAGACTGCCAACTGGCTGAAGATGCAGGTGGCCCAGGCAACCGGGTCTCGGTTACGGTGGACTTCGACCATCCGATAATAAGTCCGATAATCAGCTCCTGGTTTCCAACGGTTCGTTTGACTGCTAAGCGTGAGGGCATCGTAGAACAATACCGCGTTGCCCGCGTCATCGGTCTTCCGGCAACGATCTCGGTGCCGACTTTCACGCCGACGAATACAGCAACCGCAACATCCACCGCGACAGCAACAGAGACGCCGACGCCAACGAGTACGCTTTGTAAGGTTCCGCCGATTATCGAGATCACTTTACCGGGTAATGGTTCTAATTATATCGACGATCTCCCGGCTCAAGCTATTGCATACGATCCGGATAATGTCAACCCCGAAACGTGCTCAGGTGTGGGTGTCGATGGTGAAGGCATTGCTGAGGTCCAATTTTCTATCGCGGAATTTCAAAGCTCAACTTGGTCCCCGGTCCACTCACTATCAGAGTTTCAAAAGGCTTATTGCGGTTTTGGTGGTAACTCTCCATGTTCAACCCATGATTTGCGTACAGGGCATTGGCCAAACGGATCAGCAATTCATAATGGATTGCATCAACTATGGGCACGCGCTCGCGATGATGAAGGTCAATGGAGTGCATGGGTGCAGGTTCAGTTCACGATTAATGTGGTGCCCTCACCGACACCGACGGCTACAAATACCCCCACGCCAACTCCGCTTCCCTCCTGCGATGGCGTTTCTTTCGGGTCTACGAGTTTCTGGAGTGATGCCAGATTACGGCAGTACATTACGAATACAACATATCCGGGGTTGCAGGTGACGGGTGTGAGGATCTATTGGAGATCCCTCCAGAATGCATCGACACTTTACGGCTGGAATGAGTATGAGGACTGGATAAAATGGAATGGTACACGGATCCACAATGGGAATGACTATACATCAACGACTGCCGCCAATCGTAACTTGCCCAGGGATGTACTGACGGGAGTAGATGCCAGTAACATCACCATCAACTGGGGTGGTGGCTTTGAAGGGAAATTGAATCAAGCACCGTTGAACTTCACCATAAACCAATTTGGTATTTCAGTGCAATTCAGCGATCCCACATGCAACCTTTTCAGAGGAGAGACCCTGGTCTCTGTGCCAGCGCCAACGAACACAGCTACGGCAACGCTTACGCCTACTGCGTCTTCAACGTCTACACCAACCATAGTGCCGACCGCAACCAGGACACCGACGATAACGCTCACACCGACGATTACGCTCACACCGACTCAGACTCCGGTGCCAAACTGCAGCAACATAACCATAACAAACAGGCGGATAAACGGGGATGATTTCGAAGTCCGAATCCGAAATAACAACGTCGCCACGGGGTATCTCACCTGGTCAAGTTTGACCTGGGATACATCTGCGGCGCCTCCATCCTACTTAAATTACTTCACCTTCCAAGGGAATAGGTATTACGGAGGTGATTCAACCAGTTCACCGGTGTCACGGAACGCACCGTCGATTCCTCTTGCACAGGGAGAAAATCGATATTGGGAAGCGGACTTTAACTTGAATGGGCAGCCTATTGCTGGTCTATTCCGAGCAAACCTGACATTTACTTTCCCGAATTGGGGCACCTGCGATCTCACCAGTTCCCTTAATGTACCCTGGCCACCCCCGACATCGACTCCTACCAAGACACCAATACCAAGCAATACACCCATCCCCACTAATACGCCAACGCGGACGAAAACACCAACGCCCGCAATAGTGACGCCGACCTCGACAGGCACACCGCCACCAACACCCACAGAGCCAGGTTTTGGATAGACGGCTGGAAATCGGGTCCTTGGGAATTCGAACCCCGCACGTAAGGTGCGGGGTTTTGGTTTCGTATAACCATACTTGCTTTGCACTTCAACATGACATAAAATCATCATAGTACACAGCGTATGAAATCAGTCCGATAGAATGTTATCGGATCAGGGGGCAACCTCGTTTTTTTCCAGGACGGAGGTTGGCTTGGTTTGCATTTAAGCATATTCACGATTTATTGGAAGGAACTTTGGCAGAAATGCGAGCCTTAGCATAATTTATCTTCATCGAAGAACTGCTGTGTAGATGTAGGTCGGTTGCAAGGTTTTTTGCCCGCTAATTCAGGTAAGATGTGGGTGAAAATAAACGTTTGAGCAGGATGTGGTTATAGACCTTCCGGTTTGGAGGAACCCACACAGAGGATAGTGCCTTGATGGAGGAACGAAAAAAGGGAAGCTTGCAAGTTGGAACAATATTGATTGCAGAGGATGACCCGGATTATCGACAGCTCCTCTCTCGCCGCGCTTCCCGCATGGGTCTCGAGGTACACCTAGCGGCGGATGGCCAACAGGCCATGGATGCCCTAACCGAACAAAGATTCGACGCGCTTGTACTCGATTTGTACATGCCTGAGTATACCGGCCTGGACGTAATCGATGCAGCCCGCAAGATCGATCCGGATGTTCAAGCGCTCATTCTCACAGGAAGCGCCTCCGTCGAGACCGCCGTAGAGGCACTACGGGCAGGCGTATACGATTACCTCACCAAACCTCTGGAATCGATGACCAGTTTTGAACTCGCTCTATCTCGTGCGCTTGAGCGCAGATATCTCGTTAAGGAAAACAAGCGCCTCTTCGAGGAAATCCAGCGCCTGGCGGTGACCGATTCGCTCACTGGTTTATACAATCGCCACAAGCTGCAGGACAATTTAGAAACGGAAGTAGAACGGGCGAAACGATACAGCCGGCCGCTGTCCATCATCATGATCGATATGGATAAGCTCAAGGTCATCAACGACACCTTTGGCCACGCAGCCGGGGATGAAGCGCTGAAACTTGTAGCGAGATCCATCCAGCGTTCGATTCGAAAAGTGGACCTGGGTACGCGATTTGGAGGTGATGAGTTCATTGTTCTCCTCCCGGAGGCAGACCGCGAGGAAGCGGCTGCGGTCGCGAAACGCATTCGTGAGGCTATATTGGATGCAGAGTTTGACTCAGGGAAGCTCTCTGTAAGTATGGGAGTCGTGCAGTGGCAGACAGGATTCGACACATTGAAAGACTTCGTCCATGCAGCCGATGAGGCGATGTATCTCGCCAAGCGCTCTGAGGGCGAGAGGCTCCATGTTCTCGCGGCTGAGGCTCAAGGTCCTGTGGAGTGAGTGGTATATCCTCCGTTGATCGTGCTTTTTGTGTAGAGAACTCATTCCCTGGGAGCGAGACACCCACCAGGGTGAAACAAAAAATTAAGACACCGTGCAGCAATCATAACGAGAGTTGGAACTGATCGTTAGAACCCTTATGGATATTAAAGCCTGGTTTCTAGATAGAGCCCCAAAGGACGTCCTCAAACGGATGAACGATCTCTTTGAGAGCGTTATTGCCCGTTTTCCTCTCTTCTCGAGCCTACGCACCAAGCTCATCGTTCCCTATGCCTTACTTACCCTCATCGTCGCAATGGTCGGCGTGTTTATTATCACTCGCCTCGTTTCGGGTTCATTTGAAGAACGTTTTGGAAATCAATTGGTTGAAGCCAGCCGAGTGACGGCTGATGGTGTTGTTCGCAAAGAGCAAAAGCACCTGGAGGATCTGCGACTGCTCACTTTCATGGAAGGTGTTCCTGAGGCGATAGAGAATCAGGATCGCGAGAGTCTTCAAGCGACGTTTGAGGGGATTGCAGTAAATAACAATATAGATATGATCGCCGCTATTGATGATCAGGGGACGGGGATAATCACCCTAACCTATGATCCAGAAGTTGGCAGCACAGAATTCTTCACAGGGGATGATTATTCATCCTTCGCATGGGTTCAAAGCGTACTTGCCGGTCAGTTTGATGAGGTTGGGGATAAGTTTGCGGGTCTCCTGGATACTCAGACGGGGAAGTTTATCTTCACCATTGCGCCGGTTAGGGATGATGATGAAAAACTCGTCGGTGCACTCATAATGGGGACAAAAATCGATATTCTCCTGGATGACTTAAGAAAACAGGCTCTCGCGGATATTCTTATCCTAAATCCGGATGGTTCGCTGGTCACAACTACGCTGGTGGAACCGGAAGGGGGCTACGACATCCTCGAGATTGATGGGGAGTCACTCAGAGCAGCGGGTTTGACATCCTTAAATCGAAAGATAGAATTATACGAGCGTGAGTATGAAGTCCTCTATACCCCTCTGATGATCCGCGACGTAGAAGCTGGTTTCATCGGAGTAGTCTCATCCAGCGAGTATATCGTCACTGCACTGACAACCAACCGCAATACCTTTAGCCTCATCTTCACGCTCGGTACTGGAGCGGTAATCTTACTTGGCTATCTGCTCGCGCAGCACGTCGCTCGTCCGATTCTCCAACTGCGCTCAATGTCACAAGCGGTCGCGGGGGGGGATCTAGAGCGCAGCAGTGGTTTCGAGCGGAAGGATGAGATTGGCGAATTGGCGAATGCCTTCGACATCATGACACTGCGCTTGCGGGAGCGTACCCAGGAAGCTGCACGCCTATATCAAGAGGCCATTCAAAGGGCGAAGGAGTTGGAGGAGATGAACGCCCGACTACAGGCGACGCAGGCGCAGTTGATCCAGTCCGAGAAGCTCGCTTCCGTTGGGCAGCTGACAGCTGGCATTGTTCATGATGTCAAGAACCCGCTGGCAGTTATTAAAGGCTTAGCCGAAGAGTTGTCCGAAGAAGGTGACCTGGATGAGTTTACTGTAAATGGTCTAGAGACCATCCGTGACAGCGCATCCAAAGCGAACACGATTGTCACCGACTTGCTCAAGTTTGCCCGACAATCTACACCTGCAATGCAGACTCGTGATATATGCGCTACGCTGGAGTCGGTTTTTCGCCTGACGGAATATCTCATACGCAAAGGAAATGTCACGCTCGTACCCGCCCTGCCTTTGACCTCGGTCATGGCGACTTACGACGCTCAGCAAATCGAACAAGTGCTTATCAACCTCGTGACGAATGCCGTGCAAGCGATGCCTGATGGGGGCACGCTCGACGTATCGTTGAAAGAGCATGATGATGACCTCGTCATAACTATGCGCGATAGCGGTGTGGGCATTCCTGAAGAGGATATCGTCAGAATTTTCGATCCCTTTTTTACCACGAAACCCGAGGGAGAGGGAACAGGTTTGGGTCTCTCCGTGAGCTATGGCATCGTTTCACGCCACGGAGGTCACATCGGAGTAGAGAGTGAGGTTGGCATCGGAACAACCTTCATCGTTTCCCTGCCGTTACGGGTTGATAGCTCAGAAGAACAACCCGAGGAAGTAGAGAAGAATGTCGCGAGTACTGGTCGTTGATGACGAGGAAGCCTATCGCAGCCTGATGGCTGGCCATCTGGAGCGAAAAGGTTTCGAAGTCGAAAAAGCGAGTGATGGGAAGCAGGCTCTTGCGCGTCTGCAGGAAGAAACCTTCGAAGTCCTCGTGACCGATTTGATGATGCCAAAAGTGTCAGGACTGGATCTGCTGCGCCAGGCGAAAAAATTGGATCCCTGGCTTGAGGTCATCGTCATCACCGCCTCTGGCCAGGTTGAAAACGCCGTCTCGGCGATGCGGGAAGACGGCGCCTTCGATTACCTGCTTAAGCCGCTGGAGACGATTGGCGAACTATCGTTAGCGGTAGGTCGTGCTGCACAACATCGGAATCTGTTGTTCGATCGTGATCGCCTGAACGATCAACTGACGGCCGAGGCCTCACGCCTGCAGGCGTTGATGACTCATAGCGGTGACGCCATTATCTCCGTCGATCAAACCGGTATGATCTCCGTTGCCAACCCATCCGCAGCTCACTTATTTGGGAGATCAGATCTAATAGGCTCGAACGCTCATGAGGTCTTGCCAATGGCTTTGGTGGATTTGCTGGATGGATGGCAGACGATAGGCGATTCAGAGCCGACGGTCACCGAGTTAAACTGGCCAGAGGATGCGCTGCAGCTTGTGAGCCTGGCTTCGATCGCTGAGGGAGGCAATGGCGGCCGGGGTTGGGTCATGATCTGCCGCGACATTACGCATCTGAAGAACCTCGATGAGTTAAAGATGCGGATGTTAACAGAAGCGGCTGGAAAAATCCGCCTGCCTTTAGCGCAAGCCGTATCACGATTAGCCGAACTGGGAGATACGTCGGAGATCTCTGATGAAGACCGATCTGCAATGATTTATCAGCTCGCTAAGCTTCTTGGCAGGATACAAAGATGGATGGATGAATTAATCTCCTTGGTCCGTGTGGAAGCGGGGATTGGATACCAGACAGGCGTGGTGGGGCATGTGGAGGTCGCGAATGAAGATCTCCAAAAACGTTTTGATGAGTTGAATAAAGAACGCAATATTAACTTGGTGCTCGATATCGAAGACGATCTCCCTGAAATCCGAGTAGAGAAAAGTGTCTTCGAAAGAATTCTACAGGGACTCATCAACCGTGCTGCCGCCAGGAGTTCGCGCGGCGGGTCCGTTAGAGTTTCCGGTACGAGGCATCAAGATCTTGTCTGGATTGAAGTAACGGATGATGGTTTGCAGAAGCGGAAGTCAAGCACTTTAGAAGATGATGAATTTGAGGGGCAGGAATACCTGCACGAGCTCGAGGGCTTTGGATTGGAGATGGTCAAGGCAATCGTTAATCGAATGGGGGGCCAGGTCTGGGTTAGGGGGCAGGGTGCTGTAGGTAGCACAATCGCGATCTCCTTACCCGTTGCCGAGGGTGAACGAGAGTTAGCCTGACGACGGGGTGAATAACAGGAAGCACTTGCAGGATTAGAACAAAAGCTGTAGAGAAGGAAAGATGTGAAGAATGGCTAACCCAGTTGTTTTAGTCGCAGACGATGATGCGGCGATGCTGCAATTAATGGTCCGCAGACTCGAGAAACAAGGGCTTCAGATTCATCAGGCTTCAGACGGGCGTGAGGCGCTTGAGAAACTTGAGAATTTAAGCTTTGACCTGGTTGTCAGCGATATCTACATGCCAGGGGTCACCGGTTTGGAGTTGCTGCAGCAGGCGAAAGAAGGTGATCCGCAAACCCAGGTGATCATCGTCACCGCCGGGGCTACACTTGAAAACGCGGTGGAGGCATTGAACAACGGCGCTTTCGCATACCTCGTGAAACCCTTTGATCATTTCAGCGTTTTTGATAATGTCGTCGCCCGCGCGCTGCAATTCAGGCAGGCACTTCTGGATAATGAGCGTCTGGCGAAGATCCAACAGCGGCGGGGCGATATGCTGGAAGAGGAAGTCACCGATAGAGTTGTTCAACTGCAGCGAAGGCGGCGGGAATTGCAGGATCTACTCGCAAACCTGCCGGATGGAGTGCTGGTCGTGGAACCAGGTGGGCGGGTGGTATTAAGCAACCCAACCGCCGATATCTGGTTGGCGAAGGACCGGACGGATCCAGATCAGCCAATCCATAAATACCTTGAGTCACTGCACGAGAAATGGGCTTCTTCCGAGTGGGAAATAGAACTAGATGGAACTTCGCTTGAACTCAACACGCGGCCTTTACCGAAAACCACAACTGCGGAGCGAAAAGTTGTGGTCATTAAAGAATTAGGGAAAAAGGAAGAACCCCCCATTCTCGATCTCCCTTGGAAGGAAATTGAGAGCAGCCTGGAATGGCTCATACGTCAGCCTATGGATGAGGGCGTCTCTACTCGGATCAAGGCGCTGCGGGATCTCTTTAGGGATCTGAAGATAAAAATCGGCGGTCCGGGGGTCCGCATCAGTGGATTTACGCCGCAATGGAGCGAATTGACTATTCCAAACAGCTCGGGAACCGGGGATACTGGGGATGAAATCAAAGCGGTAAAACCCGCTGAAGTTGTGGTTAAAGAACATCTGAAGAGTGAAGATGCGGCGAGGGGCGAGTCGCCACTCAGGAAGGAACGATGATCGACGATATCGATCGCAGAACGCTCATAGGAGCTGATAGAGAGGATGAAGGCGATCGCCGGCAGCTTCTTTTCTGGCTGCTATGGGCGATATTGATCTTCTTTGTGCTCTTTGGATGCGGGCAGACCGCCATGTGGTTAGATTCCGGTGGTCTTGAAGACGTGGAGATCCGTTCAGGGTTGACGGTAGATTATGGGATCTGGACGCCGGTCGCCTTTGGCGGCATCAATCCGCTCATCATCGCCGAAGCCGCGGGTGACAATGGCGGTGGGATATTTCTCGCTTCGGATCCGTCCCACTCCTGTTTCCTGTTCGGGAATTGTACGCCAAATCCGCCAACGCCGACACCAATAGCGGGCCCCAGTGCTACTCCGACACCCACCCCTTCAACCACGCCTACACCAACGGAGACGCCGACCTCCACGCCAACACTTCTGCCGTTGTACACCTTTACCCCAACAGAAACGCTCGTACCGAGTAATACCCCGACGATAACAAATACTCCAACGAACACACCGACGCCTACGAACACTCCAACTCCGACCAACACGCCTACACCGACGCCGCGGGTATATCCGGTTAAGATTGCGAATCCCTATAAAATACCCCCTGGGCTTACGCCGGTCCCCATTGATTTCGAGCTTATGGTGATCAATTGGGGGAGCATACCACCGGCTGAATTAACCCTCATCTGTGACTTTCTTCCAGCCGATATGACGTATGTTCCTGGTTCAGCCAATCAAGGTGGAACCTTCGGTCCTTGTCCTGATCCCGATAGACTTTTGACCGGTCCTGCGATTTACTGGCAGTTCAGTCCCCCTTTATCTATTTTACAGAATAGGTATACATGGCCGAGTTTCACCTTTCAGGCAAATGCCCAAAATACCATCGCCGGACAGATTCTCACGAATCAAGTGTGGACATGGGGGGACAACATTGAAACTGCGGTCTTTTACAGACCGGTCTATGTTTATACCCCAACCCCGACCAGTACCCCTACTGGCGCTCCTGAAGCATACAATGACAAATACAGTGTTAATGAGGATACGACCCTCGTCATTTCCGATCCGAATTTAGATGCTCCAGTTGGGGGTGTCTTGGGGAATGATGTTGATTTTCTGTGGAACGGTAATCCTGACGTCTTACAGGCAACTGTAATTGGAGGAACCGGCCCGTGGAATGGAACCCTTAGCTTAAATTTGGATGGCACCTTCACATATTTACCTGATTCGAACTACTACTCGCCGCCGTTAGTTCCGGACACGTTTATGTATGAGGCATGTGACCTCGGCGGCTTGTGTGATACAGCTACAGTTCAGATCACTGTCAATTCAGTAGAAGATGTTCCAGTTGCTGTCGATGACACTTACGCCATTGATGAGGACGAGTTACTTCAGTTTGCGAGCCCTGGATTGCGTGTTAATGACAGTGATGGCGATGACCTGGTGGCACCTTATTGGTGGGATACATTAACAGTTAATCCCACACCAGTTAGCACGCCGAATGCGGGTGGTTTCCTTACGCTCTATGCTAACGGTGGAATTTATTATGATCCTGATCAAGATTACTCTGGCCTCGAGAGCTTTGAATATGAGGTCTGTGATCCAGGGTTATTCCCTCCACCTCTTTGCGATATCGCCAGCGTTTTCATCAACATTAACCCGGTGAACGACCCGCCTGTGGCGGATAATGACAGTGCCACACTGGATGAGGACAGCA
>CAYLOO010000020.1:0-3175 GCA_964385355.1 uncultured Anaerolineaceae bacterium | reverse complement strand
ACGTTGGAGCATCTGGAGTTCTCACCAATGACAATGGAATAGGGGATACGCCATTGACGCTGACGGTGGTGACGGCGCCTCCAATTACGGAAGGCAGCGTGACGCTGAGCAACGATGGCTCCTTCACGTTCGTGCCAGTGGGTGACTTCAACGGCACGACAGGTTTTGATTACCGAGTGACAGATTTCGATGGAGAGTGGTCAGAGGCGACGGTGACGATCACGGTTAATCCAGTGAATGACGCGCCGGTGGCGGTGGGAGATGGCTACAGTTTGGATGAGGATACGAGTCTGACAATAACTGCGCCTGGAGTATTGGGGAATGACACAGATGTAGACAACATACCGGGAGAACTTACGGCGTCGTGGGTGAGTGGTAGTGGTCCGACCAACGGTAGCCTGACGTTGAATCCCGATGGGTCCTTTACGTACACACCAAACAATAATTACAACGGAACGGACACATTCACCTATGAAATCTGTGATCCAAGTCCTGAATGTTCCTCGGCGGATGTCACGATTGTGGTAAATTCAATTCCTGATCCACAAGTGTATATCGTCGTATCTGATGTAACGGAGAATCCAACTGATATTTTTACTTTCGACCTAGTTTTTGGCAACAGGGGTCCGGGAATTGCTTATGGAATCGTGATAACCGGAGCAGTAACCGCCGGTGATTGCACGCTCTTAACTCCAAATCCCATCATTACCTCAGCTTCGATGGCTGCGGGAGAAGGTCTTCTTACAACAGCTAGCATCCAAGCGAATACTCCGGGATCAGCTTGCACATTCACAGCGACGATCACATCGACGAACGGCACGACCGACAGTGACTCCGCAGAAATTAATGGATCTACTTCCATGTGGGCTCCCTTTTCATCTCGAACAATGGAATCGATTAAATCCGATGGAACCATCGAAGATGCCATCGCCTTCCTGATCCCGGTCACCATGTTGATTTCCCCATTCGTTCTCTCCTGGCTGGCGAAGGCCAGGCGTACCTCGCGGCAGAGGTAAGAGAAGCGCGCGACATTAAGACCGTTCGTAGTGTGAGTTAATTATTAAAGGGGCTGTCCAAAAAAAACATCTGGACAGCCCCTTTTCGTATCTATTAATAAATATACGATAAGGGGGGGGTTGTGTATAAAGGGTATAGGAGCGGTTCCAGGGCCGCCAGGGCCCGTTCTAAGGCCTCCCTGGGCTGTTTTTGGGGTGTTTTTGGCCCCGGGGTTGTTGAGGGCTAGGCCCAATCGCTAGCCTTACCCAATAACAAGCGGGGCGCCCAATTCGGACGCCCCGCTTGTGGCACCCTATCACTGTTAAGGGCTTACGCCGCCCGAGCCCGTCGCCGGAACCACTTTCGCCACTCCCGGTTCTCCCACACGACCAGGATTGGCGAGGCGTTGAAGATCGAGGAGTAGGTCCCGCTGAAAACGCCGACCAGCAGGATGGTGATGAAGTGGCGCGTGGTCACCCCGCCGAAGATGAGCAGCGCTAGCAGAGTCAGCATCACCGTGAGCTGCGTGTTGATCGACCGGGCCATGGTCTGAACGATGGAGTGGTTGACGAGGGCCTCGAAATCCAGTTTCCGCATAGTGCGCCGATTCTCCCGGATGCGGTCGAAGACGACGATTGTGTCATGAACCGAAAATCCGATCACCGTGAGCAGTGCGGTGAGGAAGAGCGAGTCAGCCTCCCACCCCAGGAAATGTCCCAGGAATGCCTCCACGCCAATCACCACGGCGACGTCGTGGAGCATGGCGATGATGGCGGCGATACCGTAGCGGTGGGCGTTGGGCATGCCCCAAAAGGCGTAGGTGATGAAGGCCAATATGCCGATTGCCGCCATCACTACGGCGCCGCCGGCGCGCTCTGCCGCCTCAATCCCGATCGACGGGCCGACAGATTCGAAACGTAGGACCGTGATGGGTAGGTCGAACCGCGCTTCCAGCGCCGCAATCAGGGCCGCTTTCTGTCCGTCATCGATCGACTTGCTGCGCGCGACGATATCTGCCGTCCCTGCACTCTGGACCTGGGGATCACGGATGCCCATCTCATTGTAGACGGCGACGATTTCCGCCGGTTCAGGGGCTGTGCCAGCCTCAAAGCGCATCTCCAGCAAGCTGCCTCCCGTGAAATCAATGGCCAAAGGAAGTCCCCACAGCGCCAGACCGATAATGCCCGGGATGATCACCAGGATGGATAAACCGAAGTACCAGTAACGTTTGCCGACGATATTCATCATCACTCGCTCCTAGAGCCCAAACAGGCGGGGATGTTCTGCCCGGCGTATTGTATCGAGCACCGTGTGCAGGAAGGTTCGTGTGACCGTGATGGCCGTAAAGAGGCTGATCAGAACGCCCAATGCCAGCGTCAGGGAGAAGCCTTTTACGATGCTTGCACCGAAAGCGTTGCCAAACCAATAGAGGATCGCACACGTGATTAAGGTGGATAGATTGGAATCACGGATGGAGGGCCAGGCCCGTGAGAACCCCAAATCGATCGCCTGATAAAGGGTTTCTCCACGGCGCAGTTCTTCCTTCATCCTCTCGAAAATCAGGATGTTCGCGTCGACGGCGACTCCGATCGACAACACGAATCCGGCGATACCAGGGAGCGTCAGCGTCACCGGAATTAGCTTGAAGAGAGCGAAGGTTATGGTCGCGTACACGAGCAGCGCCAGGTCTGCCACAAGGCCTGGTAGGCGGTAATAAAGCATCATAAAGACGATCACCACCACAAGGCCGATGATGCCGGCTTTGGTACTTTTTTGGAGCGAGTCTTGGCCCAGGGTCGGGCCAACCGTCTTGCTCTCGATGACTTTCAGGGGTACGGGCAGGGAACCGTAACGGAGCTGTATTGCGAGATTGTTCGCCTCCTCCACCGTGAAGCTGCCCTGGATGACGGCCCTGCCCTGGGGGATGGCTGAATTAATGCTTGGTGCGGAGATCAGTTGTTTGTCGAAGACGATCCCGAGCGGTTCGCCGATATGGGTCGCCGTGTACTCAGCGAAGATTTTCGCGCCGACCTCATTGAATTCGATCGACACTTTGATCGCCCCAAAGCTGTCCTTGATGACCCCGGAACTTATCAACTCCGCACCGGTCATAACCGTGTGGAAGACTTTCGGCTCGGGTTCCGCGGTTGTGGGCGTTGTCTCAGTAGAATCGCTCTCT
>CAYLOO010000019.1:0-34217 GCA_964385355.1 uncultured Anaerolineaceae bacterium | reverse complement strand
ATGAAGGGAACCCTGAACTCCTGGCGATCCTCGACAGCCTGCCCCCGGCCATGTTGGCTGCATTTCAAATGAGCGCCTTTAATCTGACCACGATCACCGGTTTCCTGGGAGTGATGTTCAACTACTTCGCCATCATTTTGTCCGTTGCTGCCGTTTTGTGGGGTACTGATATCATTACCAAGGAAGAGCGGGATAAAACGGTTGAATTTTCCCTTACTATGCCGGTTTCGAGGGGAAAACTTATCACTGCGAAAATTCTGGCCGCTGTGGTCAATTGTTTTGGCTTGACTGTCATCACCTGGGTTGCCTTGATGCTCTCTTCAAGGTCATACCAGCCTGATGCCGAGTATTATGCCTTTCTGAATTTGATTTTCGTTGCGCTTTTCTTGATACAGCTGATCTTCTTGGCCGCAGGAATTTTCCTCGGTTGCGCAATGAAACAGCATAAACGAGCAAGCTCTGTTGCGGTTTCCATCTTGCTGGTGACCTTCTTTATCTCCATTATCGCCGGTTTGAAGGAAGACTTGGATTTCTTGGAATACTTTTCTCCCTTCATGTATTTTAGTGCTGCTGAGATGCTGCAAAAATCCAGTATTAATCTTGCCTATGTCTGGTTGTCGGTTGGGATCATTGCTGTCTTAATCGCCGGCGCTTATGTGACTTACTCGAGGAGAGATCTATATATTTAAATAATATCCGGTCATAGTACGTGTCCGATTAAATGCAATCACCAAATTTATTGATTAAAAAAAAGCTGCCTTATGATTTCAGGCAGCTTTTTTTTGAAAATGGGAGTGTGCAACATCCAGCAGATAACCCTGTAATCAATGAATGCCGCAACTTGGATCTAAAAATGATTGGGTTTTCCATTTTTACCAAACATGTTGCAGCATACCAACGGTTTTCTTCTCTGATCTCCTAAATCCTTTTCAAACCTCGCTGAACGCGGCTTCGCCTAAGAATGAACGACTGCAGGGGCGCACAAGCTGCGCCCCTGCGAAATCATACGCACTCATCCGCAAATATCGCTATTTCCCTAGTCGCTCCTTGAAGGCTGCAGTGAGCGCAGGGACAACATCAAACAGATCGCCGACAATACCAAAGCGCGCCAGCTTGAAGATAGGCGCTTCAGGGTCCTTATTGACAGCAACGATCGTTTTTGATGTACGCATCCCGGCAAGGTGTTGAATGGCGCCGGATATCCCATTGGCGATGTACAGATCGGGTGAGACGACCTTCCCGGTTTGCCCAACTTGATTGGCATAAGGGATATAGCCTGCATCAACCGCCGCCCTGCTCGCCCCCATAGCTGCGTTGAGCACACCAGCCAGATCACCTACGAGCCTGAAACCCTGTTGAGCACGCCAGATCTCCTGCTCCTTTTCATCAGTAATCTCGTCTGGGGGTGTCAGGCTGGGATTGTTCGATACCCCACGACCGCCGGAGACAATGACTGCCGCATCCGTCAAACTCACTCCCCCCTCCGCATCTGTATAACCAAGAACCTTTGTGGGAACATCTCCGACCTCAAACTCGAGGCTAGTGACCTCCCCGCTGCGGCTTGCATCCTGCTCTGGTTTTGGGAATGCTCGGCTTCGCGTTGTTAGAATCTGCGGTTTGCGTTCTTTATTAACCACCTTGGAGAGCAGCTTGCCAGCGTAAATCGGGCGAGTGGCGAGCACTAATCCGCCATCGACTTCGATCGCGATCACATCTGGCGTCATGCCTGTCTCGAGGTCTACAGCGACCATTGCCGCGAGTTCACGAGTCCGCCCCGAGGTGGGCAGGAGAAGCACATCCGCCTCAGCAGCTGCTTTAGAGAGCACATCTGCATAGGGTTCAGGCTGGAAATCCCCCAGAGCGGAATTCTCGGCAACGATCGCATCGTCTGCACCATATTCGATCGCCTGCTTGGCGAGCGGTTGAACATCCTGCCCAATGATGACCGCCGTGACTCCCGAACCGAGGGATTCGGCAATCTTTCGGGCTGCCCCAATCGCTTCCCAGGAAGCGGGTAAAGCCTCGCCCTTGAAGTGATCTACATAAACGAGAACTTTATTAGTCATCAGACCACCTTCTCTTCTATTAGACGATCAACTAACTTCGCAGCCATCTCCTCAGGGGTTTCCCCCTCTACGAACTCACATTGAGTCTCGATCTTCGGTGGAGCCCAAACCTCAGGCCAGGTGACCGCCGACTTCAAGTCACCTTCGAGACTTAACTCTGCAGCGGACCAGATCGGAATCTCCGCTTTTGACGCCTTACGAATCCCCATGAAGGATGGATATCGAGGTTCGTTGATTTCCTTAACGACGGAGATCACAGCGGGGAATGAAGCCGCCACCTGCTGTCGGCTTTCATCCAACATCCGCTCGACTTCTAGTCGTTTGCTTTCGGGATCCAGGGAATTTATCACCGCAACGAGCGATAACGCCGGCCAGCCCAATCGACGTGCGACCTGCGAACCTGTTATGCCCGTATCGGTATCTACCGAGGATCTACCAAAGAAGACGAGGTCCACCTCGCCGACTTTCTCAATTGCCGCTGCAAGTACTTTGGAGACCTGCAGTGAATCGAGGCCGGCAAATGAAGGATCGCTTACGAGGATTGCATTCTCGCATCCCATCGCCAGCGATTGTTTAAGAGCTTCCTTGGCATCTTCAGGGCCAAGGCTGATCGCCGTAACTTCACCACCATGCGCCTCCTTTAAGCGCAGAGCCTCTTCGACGGCAAATTCATCCCAGGGATTTAGCACCAAGGGTGCATCCCCCCAGGATATTTTCCCGTCTTCAACGGTGACCGTTGCGGCTGTATCGGGAGTTTGTTTTACACAGACAACGATATTCAAGGGTTCCTCCTTATCTTAGAAAAGCTTTTCCACGATCTCACGTCTTAACAGCAGCTTATCGATTGCCTATGACTGCCACGCTTGCGAGTCATACGCCGGAAGCTCACATCGGACTGCTTTATCTTTGCGATACCCCAGCGCATAATCCGCCTGGATTAAAGACTGGATTTCATTGCTCCCCTCATAAATCATAGCGCCGCGTGCATTGCGCATGAACCGCTCGACATCGTACTCATCGCTGAAGCCATAGGCCCCATGGATCTGGATGGCTTCAGATGCGGCACGAAAGGATCTATCCGTAGCAAATTGTTTCGCCATTGAGGTCTCAAAGGTATTTCGCTTACCTTCGTTCTTCATCCAACCAGCTTTCAGATAGAGCAAACGGGCGATTTCGTAATCGCGCGCCATTCGTGCGATTTTCTCCTGGATGAGTTGGTGGTGAGCGATCGGTTTTCCAAAGGCTTCTCGCTCTTTTGCATACGCCACGCTGGCTTCAAGTGAGGCGCGAATTAATCCTGTCGCGCCTGCGGCGACCGTGTACCGACCATGGTCGAAAGCGGTCATCGTGACCTTGAATCCCTCGCCCTCTTCCCCAATTCGATCCTTGAGCGGCACACGCACATCCTGGAATGAAATCCATCCTGTAGACCCCGCACGCACGCCTAGCTTCCCATGGATATCCCCGCGTGTAACCCCAGGTCGATCCAGCTCAACAATAAATGCAGTAAGCCCCTCACTGGGTTTCGCCACATCGGATTTGGTTCGAACTGTTACGACTGCAAAATCCGCTTTGGTTGCGAGTGAGATCCACATCTTCTCGCCATTCAGGATGTACTCATCACCGTCCCGCTTGCCCGTCATTAGAATATTCGCAAAATCCGAACCAGCGCCGGACTCCGAGAACGCCCCACAGCCAATCTTTTCCCCACGAGCGAGGGGAACGAGGTACTTCATTTTTTGCTCTTCAGTTCCCCACTGGAAGAGCGTCATACTAGCTAAACCATTGTGAACCGACATCACCACTCGTAAAGTGGTATCAATCACTTCAAGTTCTTCACTTGCCAAACCCAATGAGATGTAATCCATCCCTTGCCCGCCATAACGCTCCGGGATGCAGATACCGAGGATGCCCAGCTCCCCCATCCTGGGCAGGATATGAGATGCCATCTCTTGTTCTCTATCAGCTTCTTTGATTGTGGGAGCGACTTCCTTACGGGCAAAGTCGCGAACCATTTTCTGTACCATCTCATGTTCCGTTGTGAGACTAAAATCCATCCACGCTATCTCCAGAAAAACATGCCTCGATTATAGACGCTCAAACTGGGCGAGACAACCTATCTTGGGAATTCGAAGCGTTTTAGTGTCCAATATCACACTACAACGGGAGGTTCTTCCCGTCTGGACTTCACTTCATTTGCTTCGACATTTAACGGTAAACAGAAGATATATCCGCTCTCCCTATCTCGGTCTATAATTCACCCGTGATCCACTGGACTTAATCATGCTTGAAAAACTCCGCCGGCACTGGCAAACGCTGACAATCACGATCCTTCTTCTCCTTGTGCTCTCGCCATCCCCGATTGCGCAACCCTTTCTCCATCCTCTGCAGACAACACAGGCATCCCTTAAGGCAGGGAATCTCGAGATCGCCATCGGGCAGCTCGAAGATGCGATAAAGTTTGAGAAAGCACTTGCGGGCTTGCACTTGAAAGTCGCCGAGCTGGCCTTAGATATTGACGATATGGATACGGCCAGCGCTCATCTAGACGCACTGGAAATCCAAGATTTGCAGAGCCACGAAGCCGATTGCCTCCGTCAGCGGGTAAACATCCGCACGGGAGAGACCGCTGGGTTAGACAATGCCTGGCAAGGCCTGATCATAGATTGCCCGGAATCAATCTCAGAGATCGAGCAGCTTGCACACGAGCATCTTGCTTCCTACGATCTCGATGATGCACTTCCAATCTTCGAGGTGCTGGCCAAGACGACATCGCTCAATGCTGAGACGGAGGAGGCTTACGCATACGCGAAAGCGGCTTTAGCGCCTGTGAATTCTCTGCCGCTCCTTCATGCGCTCGCCCAGAGAGCAGATACAACGCCTCCGCTTGCTATCGATCTTATTCTTGCGATCGAGGGTTCTGCCAACGAACCATCTCCCACTTACCCTTTAGCACAGGTGGGACAAACCTTCGCCCGTCATGGCCGGTGGAAATTTGCGATATCCTCTCTTGAGAGGTTGCTGGAAATCGATCCCGATATCCATGAGGCTCGTGCCTATCTGGGTTTATCAAAAGACCAAACGGGGCAGAACGGGTTGGATGATCTACTTGCCGCTGTCGACGCGCTGCCTGACCAATCTCTACCGTATGTCTTTCTGGCCCTTCATTGGCTCAATGCAGGCGAGTATGAACAGGCAAGAGATGCCTTGACCGTTGCTGCTCAACTCGACCCGCTCAATCCGGCAATTGCTGCACAATTAGGTGAGGTATATATAGGGCTTGGAGATCTCGCGGCTGCACGCGCTGCCTACCGTCAGGCCGCAGACCTCGATCCAAAGAATCCCGCCTTCTGGCTCTTGCTGGCGACATTCTCCAATCAATATGAAGTGGATATCCAAACGCTGGCGCTTCCTGCGGCTCGAAATGCAGTTGCCCTAAGCACAAGAGAAACGACCCCTCTCGCCGAACTGGCCTATACCCATTTTCTCCTCGGCAACCGCATTCTGGCAGAACATCTTCTCTGGCGGGCCGTTGCATTGGATCCTCATAACGCACAAACTCAGTATTATCTGGGTTTGCTATTAGACAACCAGGGGAACCAAAACGGGGCATGGGCTGCCATGCAGCTGGCCTCCTCACTGAACACCCCTGAACGTTATCAAACGCTCGCAAAACGCTGGCTTGAAGGGGCGGTTCGCTAGAAGGCGTCATTTCTTGCAGGATTCAAGCTTGCTGAGATCATCCATCAAACTTCGTTGCGAATGGATGGGCTGTGCTAGAATGCGGCTAGGTGAAAGAAAAGTGACAATAAAGCGCAAAATCTCCTTCACCGCGGGTCTGATCGCGGTTTTTTCAATCTACCTTGGAGGGTGCAATTGGCTGTATCCTCCAGCCGGTCCGGGAGAGGTTCTATTCCAGGACGACTTCTCTCGTACTTCAAGCGGCTGGGATCACTACCAGGATGATGTCTATCGAGCAGATTACCAGGATGATGAATATCACATTGAGATTCTTACACCGGAGACCGTCGCCTGGAGCCTGCCCAAGTTATCGTTCCAAGATGTTTGGATAAGCGTCGAGGCCAAAAGAGTTAAGGGGCCGGATGATAACGCCTTCGGCGTGATCTGTAGATATGAGAATCCAGGCAATTTCATCTTCTTTCTCATCTCAAGCGATGGTTTTACCGGCATAGGGCACTATATAGATGGCGAGAAAAAACTCTTAAGTGATGAATCCTTGCTCCCGACAGATGCCGTCCACAAGGGGGATGAAGAGAATTTCATCCAGGCAGAGTGTGTCGGGGATCACCTGACCTTATATGTGAACAATTCACGTGTGGCTGAGACCATCGTTGAAGACATCCGCTCGGGCGACGTAGGGTTGATCGCCGGCACCTACGCAGACCCAGGCGTCGAGATTCGTTTTGATAATTTCTCTACAGTACAACCCTGAGGTTACTTAAAACCATCCATGAAAATCTTTCTCGACAGCGTTGGCTGTCGTTTAAATCAAAGCGAGATAGAGCGCATCGGTCGCGATTTCCGGCTGGTAGGTTGTGAACTTGTAGGCGATCCGGCTCAGGCCAATCTGGCTGTGATCAATACCTGTACAGTTACTCGGCGTGCGGATGCGGATTCAAGACAAAAAACGCGGCAGGCTGCGAGAGCAGGAGTCGATCAAATCATTCTCACAGGATGCTGGGCAACACTGGAAGAACACACTGCCCTCGAGCTTCCAAAAGTCACCCGCGTTGTGAAAAACAATGAGAAGAGCCGCCTAGTCGCAGACCTTATGGGCCAGCCGCCCGAGCTATTTACTAAGGAGCCGCTTCAACGCGAACCACTTCCCGGATCGAGAATGCGTACGAGGGCGTTCATTAAGGTCCAGGATGGCTGCAATAATCGTTGTGCATTCTGCGTTACGACTATAGCGCGCGGCTCGGCATTAAGCGTCCCAGCAGCAATGGTATTAAGGGAGGTTCATGCCGCGCTCCGCGGTGGAAGCCAAGAGATTGTGCTCTGCGGCGTCCATCTTGGATCCTGGGGAAAAGACCTGGGCCGAGGCAGCAATTTACGAGACCTAATCGAGCTCATATTAAACGAAACGGACATTCCACGCTTGCGGCTGTCCTCTCTTGAGCCCTGGAACTTAGATGCAAACTTCTTCTCACTCTGGAAAGACGCCAGGCTTTGCCGTCACCTGCACCTTCCTCTGCAATCCGGTTCTGATGCCACACTTCGCCGTATGGCGAGAAAAACGTCGCAAGATGATTTCTCGAAACTGACCGCAGCAGCCCGGGCAGCGATCCCAGATGTTGCGATCACAACAGATATCATCGTCGGTTTCCCTGGTGAAACAGATGAGGAGTTCGATGATGGTCTTGCCTTCGTTGAGGCGATGAATTTTGCTGGCGGTCATGTTTTCACTTACTCCGAACGAGATGGCACTCCAGCGGCTGCTTTTAATCATGTCGTCCCAATATCTGTACGCCGTGAACGCAGCGCGGTTATGAGAGCAGCATTCGCACGATCTGCAGAGCATTATCGCCACGGATTTATCGGACAAATCTTGCCCGTTCTCTGGGAGAGCACCACCGACCTTGGAGAGGCTGGCTGGCAGCTCTCAGGACTGACAGACAATTACCTGCGATTAAAAACAAGCGACGATGAAGACCGCTGGAATCAAATTTCAGATGTGGAAATCATCCACCCTGTAAAAGGATGCCTACAGGGGCGAATCATCACGAACCGCGGCGATTGATTTGGCTTCCATGGAAGATTTCCAACTCGACGGGGTTTTATACTCAGATTAACCTGCACCTTATCTACGGCGTTCACGCTCTTTCTGAATCTTATGGCTTTGCCGTTTCTATGGTGTCGTCGCCATGAGCTACAAGACTTCACGTTCACGATTTTCGACTGCGGACGAGCCTGCAAAACACATAAGTATAATCCTAAGAAACCCTTATGTGGCTATGCGCAGGTTATTAGGAAACCCGCACAAGCCTTCACAATGATGAAAAACCATAGGTATAATGGATGCATGATGAACAAAGAGACACTCGAAGCAGACCTCAAAGAAGCGATGCGCTCAAAGGATGATGTACGGAAACGATCTTTGCGCATGGTCCTTTCCGCCATTAAACTCGTCGAGATCGAACGTCAAGACAATCTCGATGAATCAACCATCCTAGGAATCATCCAGCGGGAAGTGAAATCCCGGCAGGAGACCATTGAAGAAGCCAAGCAAGCAGGGCGAGATGATCTCCTCGCCTCCACGCTTGCAGAGATCGAAGTTCTACAGGTTTATCTTCCCCAACCTCTCGGCGAGGATGAGCTCAGAGAGATCATTCAACGAGCAATCGAGGACGTTGGCGCGTCCGATCCTCAGGATATGGGCAAAGTCATGAAAATCCTTATGCCTCAGATACAAGGACGGGCTGATGGAAAAACAGCCAGCGGCCTCGTCCGTGAACTTCTCTCATCCCCACAGAAGGATTGATGGAAGAAACTACAGACACGAACCCGACCACTCTAGAGCGTTTACGGAGTGCCTTAGCGGCAGCCCGTCTTTGGTTCATTTTACTTTTTGTAATCATTGGGACAATCGCTGCGCTTTCCATTCCCGTTAACAACAGCACCCAAACATACGGTTTGCAGGTTAGCGACGTCGCCCCCCAAGATATTCGTGCTCTCTATGACTTGTCCTATGTAAGCGATGTCTTAACTGAACGAGAACGAACCACAGCGAGCGAGAGCGTGGCGCAGGTGTATGACCAGGCGGACACAAATATCACGAGGCGGCAGTTAGAACGGCTTCAGGCTACGCTTACATTCATAGATTCGGTCCGCAGCGATCCCTACTCCACAAATGAGGAAAAGCTATCCGACTTGAGTTCAATGTCCGATATCCGCCTGGATACCGAGACTTCTCTTGCGATCTTAGAGCTGTCAGACTTGCACTGGCAAACCGTAAAATCGGAAACGCTCACCGTCGTTGAGCAAGTCATGCGGAACGAAATTCGCGAGGGTCGTGTCGAGGAAGCGAGAAGAACCATACCTGCATTGGTGAGCATTTCCCTTCCAGAAAATCAGGCACTTATCGTCGAGGCACTCGCCCCCTCTTTCGTTACTCCGAACGCCATTCTTAACGTTGATGCCACAGAAGCCGCCCGAACCGAGGCCAGAGAATCCATCGAGCCGGTCATTAAAACCTATGTGGAAGGGGAGACGATCGTCAGCCGGGGAGAGGTCGTCAGAGCGCTTGAAATCGAAGCACTGATGGAGTATGACCTTCTCAAGCCTCCCAACCCTTGGCTTGAAATCGGTATTCGGTCTCTATTGGTCATCCTTCTGATCGGTATTTTCACGATTTTCGCCTACCGCATCCATCCCAAGGAAATAACCAGGGCGAATCTCGCCTTCACGCTTAGCATGCTCTTCATTATTGTCACGCTTAGCATGCAGACCCTGATACCCGGCCGAACCGTGTTTCCCTATATCTTCCCGTATGCCGCTCTACCTATTTTAGTCACAGTCTTTTTTAGCCCCAACCTGGGGGTGATGGTTTCACTCCTCATCGGGATCGTAGCAGGTTTTCTGGCGCCCCGTGGTCTCGAACTCGCGCTATATGCCATCATCAGCGGAATCCTCGCATCATTGATGATCAAGCGAGCCGAACGATTGAGTTCGTTCACCACCGCCGGGTTTGCTGCAGCGATGGGTTCTGCCCTTGTAATTGTTATCTTCCGCCTCCCAGATCCCGCCATGGACATCATTGGCAAGACAACCCTCTTATTAGTTTCGCTCGTCAGCGGTTTGCTTTCTGCCAGCCTTGGCTTTGGTTTACTCCTTATCATTGGCAATCTATTAGGCATCACAACGAATCTGCAGCTGCTTGAACTCTCCAGACCGGACCATCCGCTTCTACAGCAAGTCCTGCGCGATGCTCCTGGCACCTACCAACATAGTCTTCAAGTAGCAAACCTGGCGGAACAAGCTGCACGCGAGATTGGTGTGAACACCCTGCTCACCCGGGTTGGCGCTCAATATCATGACGCAGGGAAATCCCTTCATCCACAATTTTTCATCGAGAATCAAGTGCCCGGACAGAACATCCACGATCAGCTAGACCCGAAAACAAGCGCCAACATCATTCTTTCCCACGTCCCCGAAGGCTTGACTCTGGCGCGCAAATATCGTATCCCGCAGAGCATCCAAGACTTCATCGCCGAACATCATGGAACACTGCAAGTCTCCTTCCAGTATCGCGAAGCACTTGAAGCTATCGGTGGAGATACTGAAAAGGTGGATAAGCGAGACTACACCTACAAAGGACCTGTTCCGCGCTCTCGAGAGACAGCATTGCTTATGCTCGCCGATGGCGCAGAAGCTGCCGTTCGGGCCAAGAAACCCCAAAGTGAAGAAGAGATCATTGAGATCGTAGAGTGGATAATCAGCGACCGCATGGAAAAAAAACAACTCGACAAGACTGATCTCACTTTACAGGACCTGGCTACCATTCGGCGATCCTTCGTTAAGACGCTTACAAATATCTATCACCCGCGAATCCAGTACCCAAAATCACCAGCGCAGGACAGTCAAAGCCAGGAAGATACGCTACCTGCGCAATCCGCATAGATGGAACCCTCATGACCCATCTAGCTCATGTTAAGTCCAGCACCGAATACAGAGAATATTCATCTGATATAGAACGTGCAGCGCTTGCCGCGTTGGATGTGGAGAAGGCTGAAAGCGGCACTCTCACAATCGTCCTTACCGATGAAGGACAGATGCAGACGTTAAACCGAGAATTCTCCGGCAAAGACATTCCCACAGACGTGCTCTCCTTCCCCGACGGCACCGTTGACCCGGATCTTAACCTGCTGTATTTCGGCGACATCATCATTGCCGTGCCGATTGCGCAAAAACAGGCTAAGCGCGCAGAACACTCAACAAGCGACGAGCTGATGTTGCTGACCATACATGGCACATTGCATTTGCTAGGATTTGACCACATACTCCCACAGGACAAGGATCGGATGTGGGCTCATCAAGAACGAATTCTGGACCAATTAGGAATCACAATCCAATCACTGGAATGAAACGGATGACATCTCCCAAGAGAGCTCAATCCCGTCTTGCCTCCTTCCATCATGCATTTGCAGGCTGGCTGCACGTTGTTCGCACGCAGCGAAATGCCTGGATTCACGCCGTGGCGACAATACTTGTTTTTACGATCGCACTATGGGTGGGTATCGATAGACAATCTGGGGCGATACTCCTTGTTACGATTGGATTAGTCTGGGTCTCGGAATTTCTAAATACAGCACTCGAGGCCATCGTCGACCTGGCAAGCCCCGAGATTCACCCGCTTGCACGGGTTGGAAAAGATGTCGGTGCTGCAGCAGTCTTGATTTCCTCACTTGTCGCCATTCTCGTGGGTCTTCTCATCCTATGTCCCCCGCTAATCATAAAAATCACCTCGCTCCTTTAATCCGAACCCATCTCAGCATGGACCCATCACCACCGCCGATAGAACTTTATATTCATTGCAGGGTTGGTTGATCTATGCCATAATTCGTGCTGTCGATTAAATCCAAACATTATTTACTTCTCAGGGTGCCAACACATGGAATCAACGGAACTACGCGGAAATCTTTATCGAGCGGCTACAAGTTCTTTCGATATCAACAACCCGATGCAGGCTCTAACCAGCCTTCTTGTCCTTACGTGCGAATTAGTCTCTGCAGACCGAGCCGCACTTTATGATATCGATAAAACGGAAGCGGGATATTCACCTCGCATCGCTCATGGTCTGCCACTGCGTGACCTCGGTCGGGTTGCACTCGGCTCCGACCACCCTCTCTTACTGGAAGTCTTCTCCTCGAAGCGCGCAATTTCCACAAATGGCGATAGCGGATCGCTCGGCTTACCCCTTGCCCCCGGAGCTGTCGCATGTGCGCCTTGCTTGAGCGACAACAAGATCATCGGTTTGCTTTTTACCTCAAAAGATAAACCCGGTCCGTATAGCGAAAAAGACGTAGAAACACTGGAAGTCCTGGCCGCGCGGGCAGCAGAGATTTTTGCCTTAGCGCAACAAACCACCAGCCAGAGCTACCTGCTCCATAAGCTTTCTCTGCTCTACCAAGCCAGTCATGCCATCACAGGGACACTGGACAGGCAAGAAGCAATCAAACAGACTGCAGCTCACCTGTTAAAAGCGACATCAGCCGACACCTGTGAAATATTAGCCTTCGATGAAGGCAAGGGTGAGACGTCCCGTTTCCGGCAGCAGCTGGGGAAATCGATGCAGCAAACTGTAGTCTCTCTTGTGGCTGATAAAATGCCGGACTACCCGGTCCACCAGAAGGTGCAAAAAGAACTTAAACCCAAGATCATTAGCCTCACACCACCGTCAGGTTCCGCGAAAGATATCGCAATGCTGGAAGCGGAAGGAATCTCCACCGCAGCGATTTTTCCACTAGCCACGCGAAAAGGACCCCTTGGGTTGGTCCGCCTTCTCTACAACAAGGGAGGGCACGCTGTAGATGAGCAGGAACTGGAACTCGCTCAGGCAATTATCAATATCGGGACCGTCGGAATCCAGGACGCGATCCACTTCGAAACAGCAGAAGCCCGAGCCAGCCAGTTACAAGAATTAAGTATCATCGGCAAGGAGATAACCTCCACGCTTGACTTAGAAATCGCTCTCCAAAAAGCGATGGAGCAATCCCAGAACCTCTTGAAAGCAGAAGCGGTCGTTCTCTTCCTGCTCGACGATGACAAAGAAAAATTGATGTTAAAAGCCAGCGGTGGCGCTCGGATGAGACTCCGAGATGTAGTCATTCGGTTGGAAGAGGGAATCGCTGGATGGGTCACTCGCAATAATAGCCCTTTGATTGTGAATGATGTTCGCACAAACCCCCTATATCAAAGCGCGATCGACGGCCAAACTGGCCTCCTAACCACATCTGTACTTTGCGTTCCACTTCAGCAGCGAGGTGAGGTTATGGGAGCTATCCAAGCCATCAATCACCCGCGCGGCGCATTTACAGAAACAGACCAGCAACTGCTAACTTCGGTTTCTTCCTGGGCTGCTGTATCCCTTGAGAATGCTGGCTTGTTCCGGGGTGTAGCGGATGAGCGCTCGCGCCTCGAAGCCACATTGGTGGAAACGGCGGATGCTGTAGTTTTGACGGATATCGGTGGCCGCATCATTCTGGTAAATCAAACTGCAGGACAAGTCTTTCGAATCAACCCTGACCTGGCAAAAGATCGTTTCGCATCTGAGATTTTCGTCGATCACCCGCTTGGCGAACTTCTAATGGAAGATGAGATTACCTTTCCAACGAGTATCGAAGTGACGACCCCCACAGAACGCGTTCTCTATGCGACAATAAGCGAAATCACAGGGGTCGGACGGGTTGCTGTTATGCAGGATATAACTGCACTTAAGCAGATCGATCGAATGCGCTCTCAACTTCTTGGCACTGCTGCCCATGATTTGAAGAACCCACTCAACGCAATCCGCCTGGGGGCAGATTTGCTCAATGATGCCGAATTGAGCGACCAGCAGCGCAAGGCGCTTAATATGATGCAGCGCGCAACTGACAGCATGACAAACCTCATAAGCGGCTTGCTCGAAACGATCCGCGTGGAGTCCACCTCTAACATCGCCTATGAGCCCTTTCAGATTAACGATTTAATCCGTAACACAATCAAAGATTTGCAGCCGCTCTTCGATGCTAAGAAACAAACGGTTATTTACGAGCCACCCGATGAATCGCTGTTGATCGTGGGCCATGCTAACCGCTTGAGCTCAGTCATGTCGAATCTCTTGAGCAACGCAATTAAATACTGTGGAGACGGGGCGCGGATCGAGATAAAAGTTCGCTGGGATGGGGATGAGGTCATTATCAGCGTAATCGATGATGGACCGGGCATCCCCGAGGACGAAATACCCCGTGTATTCGATCACCTCTTCCGAGGGCGGGTTACAGTAATGGATCCGAATAATCCTATCGACGGCACCGGGCTCGGCCTGGCTCTCGCTAAAACAGTAGTCGAGCAGCACGGGGGTCGGATTTGGGTTACGAGCAAGGAGGATGAGGGGAGCACATTCAGTTTCTCCATACCGCGCGAGCATACTCCGAAAACCGGATCGCTTCGAAAAGAAAACGAGTAACTAACCCCTCAAGAGGAAGAACATTCTTCCCGGAAAAGAAACTTCTTGGTTTCCGTGTATCCAATTGGAACCATAATCACCCACTGTCTGCCGACTCACCTAAGGTCAATTAAGGATAGATAACCTTGGCATTTAAAGATTTTGTATTTGGAACTGTCGGAACGCCCCGCTCTGCCCCCAAGAAACCTGGAGGGACCATCGGCACGATCCGTCATCTTGCTAAACTTGGACTCCTGGCGTTCGAGATTGGCTGGGTCCGCTCTGTGAGAGTTTCAGAGAAAACTTGCGCGGCAATTAAGAAAACCGCTGACGAATTGGGAATGCACCTCAGCGTACACGCGCCCTACTACATCAACTTAAACGCCGATAAGGAGGAGTGGCCAAAGAGTCGGAAGCGCCTGATGGATGCTGCCTTCTATGGGAATTTCGCTGGAGCAACGGATATCGTTTTTCATCCCGGCTCCTACTTCGGTCAACCTCCCGAGGATGTCTTGCCCCGTGCAATCCAGAGATTGCAGGATTGCGTAGATGAACTACGCAATGAGGGGAACCCGGTTGTGCTGCGGCCTGAGACGATGGGTAAGGGCGCCCTGTTAGGATCGCTCGATGACACACTCGTGTTATCTAAAGAGATCGAAGGCGTCGAGCCCTGTCTTGACTTTGCTCACCTTCATGCACGAGCAGGCGACGGCTCAATCAATTCATACGCTGAATGGGTAGAAATTCTTGAGCGCTATGAGACCCACCTGGGAAAGCCGGCTCTCACACACCTTCACTGCCATCTTTCTGGCATCGAGTTTGGACCAAAGGGTGAGAGAAATCACCTGATGCTAAAAGATTCGGATTTCAACCTAGATGCCCTACTCCGGGCACTCAACGCATTAAATTGCGGGGGGCGGGTCGTGTGCGAGAGCCCACAAGATATGGATGTGGACGCGCTATATATCATGGAGGTCTGGAAGAAAGTCTAGGTGGAAACCCTTACAACCGACTTTGGTTTCTTTCTTCATGGTGCTCTAAACGACCCCAATGGTTCATGCATCTCAATTCACAGTTATTTATAAAGTGCCTCTCTCAGTAAAAAAAAAGATCCTGTGGGTCTGCACCCACAGAATCTTCGCAATAACAAGCTTCGCAAAGCCGGTTTAGGATTTTGGCACTAACTCGTCTGCGAGACCGGGGGACGGTCCCGAAGCATCTCCGGGCGAACATCGCCCATCCGCTCAGACCTCTCTACCGGAATATTTCCCGCGCCCACAACTACGGCGAGCAATTCGCCATTGCTGAGTTCTCTTCCCACGACGATTGCAGCCATGCCCGCCTCAAGATCACCGAAGCCATTTACACTTCCATCTCGAGATTTGTATTTGGTCGAACCATCCACGGAGAAAGTCTTCTGATCTCCGGAACGGGTCTCGATCGTAAGCGAATTACCCCTGAGCGAGACGATCTTCCCCGAAGCGCTGACAACTTTGGGGCGTTCGGGGCGGTCTTCAGGATTTCCGGCCAGCACCACTAAAGCCTGGTTGGTTCCATCTTCCATCTTAATCGCGCCTACCATGGCAAGCATCCCCCGCTTAAGATCATGGATTCCTGTTGCCGATCCATCGCGGCTCCTGAATTTCGTCCGCTCGCCGGTGACAAAAGTGATGCTTTCGCCGTCATTTGATTGAACAGTGAAGGTCTCCTGTCCAGGGACGACCCCCGTGATCTCACCTGTGGTGCGGAAAATGCGGTCACGGATATCTCCGCCTGGAGTCCCTGCCGCCACAACGAGGGCGACGATTCCGTTATCTTCTGTATCCACGGCAGCTACGAGGGCGGCCATACCAGGCTCGAGATCGCCCAGCGAAGTCACTTCCCCATTATGGCTACGGAAGCGGGTGCGATCGATGACGTTGATTGTCAGACTGCGCCCATCCTCTGTGATGAGCGTAAAGTAACGATCGCCTACACCGCTAACCTCGCCCTTCAAGCGCATTATGTCGGGCAGCTCTTCGGGAATGGCCGCAAATATTGCTGAGGCGTTTATCGTCCCATCACCACGCTCCTGGCCTACGACGATGGTACGCATGTCAACGGCTAAATCCTCAAATCCTTGAACGGAGCCGTCGCGGCTGCGATACTCGGTATTGCCCGTGACATGCACATGCACATCGGTTCCGCTGAGCGAACGGACAGCGAACGTATTTCCGGGGAAATCCACGTTGAGAATAACTCCTGCAATCCGGGTTTGGTTATCCGGCGCATCCCCTTCGGCATAGGCAACTCCGACTAATCCCAAAGTAAGAGCAGCAGGAATCAGAATGATCCTCATCCATTTTGTAAACATCGCTAACCTCCTTCAATTTTGAATACACACATAGTTTCAAGGAAGTGCGCAAAAAGATCATGTCGGGTATGTAAAAAAGCTGTAAAAGCCTTGGGGGGTGTGAAAAAAGCTTTGCTGATCGAAATTTCAGAAAACTCAGGGATCAATCATCGGGAAACTGGAGCTCCTCTTTTCCGGTCAGCTTGTCATGGATGCGGTTGATCACGGTGTCAAGGTGTCGGGGTTGATGGACGAAATCGAGATCGTCCGTGCGGATCGTCAGCACCGGGCAGATATCGAAGCTATTGATCCATTCCCCATACAGAGAATCGAGCAGCTCAAGGTACTCCTGGGTAATCCCCAATTCCATATCCCTAGCACGCTGCTGGATGCGTCCCATCAAAACAGGCACGGGCGCCTTCAGGTGTATCAAGAGATCCGGGGAAGGCAAGTTTCCTACGATGAGATCGAAGACCTTGCGGTAGTTCTCGTAGTCGCGATCAGAAAGCGTCCCTAATCTTAGCGCAGCCCGGGCGAAGATCTCCGCGTCCTCGTATATAGAGCGGTCGATAATCGTCGAAGCGGTAGAGTCGGCCAGGGCTAGATGCTGGTCTGCGCGGTGGCCAAGAAAAAAGATATTAAGGTGAAAAGCCCAGACTGCCATATCGGCGTAGAAGTCAGCGAGGTAGGGGTTATCAACGACGGATTCATACGCAGTGTCCCAACCTAAACGCTCCCCCAGCCGCTCTGTGAGGGACGTTTTCCCAGCCCCGATGTTTCCGGCGACAAGCACGAAATGTTTTGCCATAGACAGTCACTCCTTGACAGCGCGAATAATCGGATTAACTTAGCGTTGTGATTGTAGATTTTCTATGCAAGGTGAGCAAACTAATGGGGGCAAGCAGGTTTTCTCAAATTAGTCGTGGCGTGAGCGCAACCAGGTCGCTATTGCACTCTGGACCTGATGAATGCCTAGGAAGACTCACCTGTTTGCAAGAGCAGCGAACGAATTTCTTCAAGCTGCTCGTCAGAAACGTCGAAGCCTTCAATCTTGCCTTCCGCACCGGAGACGATCTGTCGTCCAAGTTCCGTATGGGCCCAGACTTTAAGGTCTTCCTCGAGCGGTGATCCAACTACGTCCTCACGAACCATCTTGCCATCCTCCATCACCAGGATACGGCTCGTTTCACGCGCTACGGCGAGGTCATGCGTCACAATAACAAAAGTCACACCTTGACTGAGATTCAATTCGCGTATTAGCTGCATTAGATCGTGCCCGGCGGCGCTATCCAAGTTTCCCGTGGGTTCATCAGCGAGAATGAGTGGAGGGTTATTCGCCAGAGCGCGAGCTACGGCAACACGTTGGCGTTGACCTCCAGAAAGTTGATTGGGTAAGTGATCTCGACGATCCGCTAAGCCAACCAATCCCAGAAGTTCCTCTGCCCGCGCTCTGCTCTCCCGGGCGGACAGACGTCCGGCCATCGGCACTTCGAGGTTTTCAAGAGCCGTCAGCGTAGGAAGCAAGTTATGCAATTGAAAAATAAAACCGACGGTGTTTGCGCGGAATGCAGCTTTATTCTCAATCTTCGCCATATCCTGCCCGTTGATGAAAACTGATCCTCTCGTGGGTTTATCGAGCGCGCCTAGAACATTCAAGAGCGTACTTTTACCGCTGCCACTCGGCCCCATGATTGCTAGAAGCTCTCCATGCTTGACCCGCAAATCGACCCCGTCAAGCGCACGGATCTCCTCTCCATCACCATATACCCGCACTAAGTCGTTGGCTTCAATTAGCCATTCTTTAGCATCATCCATCAATAACCCTCATCTTGTGTATTAAACGAGGTCATGACCTCTCCTGCGTGATCAACTCCCAATTTCGATATCCACAAAAGCCGTCATCCCCCACCTGACTTTCTCTGGAATTTCATTCAGTTCAATGATCACTTTATAGTTCACGCCTGAACCCTCATCCGATTTACTGGCTATGTAAACGACCTGCCCTTCAACCACAATATCTGGCAACGCGTCAAAAGTGGTGGTAGCGAAGTCACCGATCTCGATTTGCGCAGCATCGATCTCGTTCAGGTCCGTAGTTTCCACTCTAAGGGTTTGCAAATCTGCCAATACAACCAGAGGCTGCCCAGGAGCGACCCACTCCTTTTCTTGAGTGTACACATCGCTGACCGTCCCGGCGAAAGGTGCTTCCAAAACGAGCAAAGAGAGGGTAGCCTCAGCCGCCTTTACATGAGCCTGCGCAGCGGCCACCCGTGCTTCCGCTTGCTCGAGGGTTTCTGGATCCGGACCATCCTTAACTCTTTCCCAATTCTGTTCAGCAACGCCCAGTTCCGCCTCCGATATGGAAAGCTTGGCATCGAGAATGGATTGCTCCGTCTCATCTGGATAGCCTAAATACCAGTTAAGCCTCCTGAGCGCGGCATCACGGGCACTGCGGGCAGAAGACAGTGCGATCAACGCCATCGCCCGCTGGGCGTCGTCCTCGGGTCGACCAGAGTATTGGTCGTAATTGCCTTTTGCGCGATCGACCTCCTCCTCCGCAAGCACGAGGCCTGCTTGCGTAGAGTCGATCGTCGATTGGCTGGCGCGATAGCCTTCCTGCTGAACTCGCCAGTTATACTCTGCATCTTCAAGCGCATCCTGAGCATTCGCGAAGGAAAGCTGTGCCTGTGCACTGACAAGACTAGAAGTGCGGTGCACCTCTTCCAGGCTTTGGTTTGCGAGGATGAGTTCTAAACGAGCAGTCTCTAGGGCAGCATGAGCCTGTTCTCTCCCCTCTAGAGCCATCAGGGTTGTTCCCTTTTCAACCATCTCCCCCTCTTCCACCATGATTGCATCCACAATGCCTGGAGTTGGGAAGCCCAAGACGACCTTTTTTGAAGGGAGCACAATACCAGTGGCGCTGACAATGGGCTGAAAATCCTCCAGAATGACGCTGTTGGACTCCTCGGTTAAGTCGGGTGTGTCTTGACTGCACGCGGGAAGAAAGAGAAGTGCAGTAATCACCAGAAGATACAAAGCTCGCAGTGCTCTTTTGTTATTCATATTTAGCCATCCTCAGATTCGTTTTCCGATTTACTTCTTTCACGAGATACCATCCTCATTCATAACGCAGCGCCTCCACCGGTTCAAGACGGGTGGCTCTGAGGGCAGGATACAAACCACCGACCAATCCTAATAGTAGAGCCACCGTGAAGGCGCGGGCAAAGATCCCAATAGTCCAGATCGGTTGAGCAACCTCACCGATCATCGGAATTAAGTTCAATAGAGCAACCAAACCAAATGCAATCAAAATACCCATCACACCGCCGATAAGCCCTAAGAGCAAGGCCTCGTGGAATATCAAGCCCAGAACCCGGAAACGTGACCAGCCAACGGCACGCAGCACACCGATTTCGCGTGTGCGCTCAAGCACAGCCATAAGCATGGAATTCATCACACCGATCCCCCCGACCATGATCGCCAGGGCGGAGATCCCATCCATCATCCCGGAGGCAGCCTCCATATCTGGCATCTGCTCGGCGAACTCACCCGCCAGCGCTGCATGTGTTCCATCGATCGTCGTGTTGATCCTATCAACGACAGCCGGTGCATCATCTGGGTTGTGAACCTTCACCGCGTACATCGTCACCTTACGGGGACGACCGATGAAGGCTTGGGCATCGTGCAGCGTCATGACGCCCCCCAACCCCTCCCACCCAATCTCGCTCTCATAGATCCCCACGACGCGGAAGCGGTGACGGTTCAATTCGATGGTATCACCGACTCCTTTGTTTAATGCCTCGGCGATTGTCTTCCCCAACATGATCTGATGATTTCCCTCAATGGACCGACCTTGAGTAATCCTATAACGGCGAATGGCGTATTCATTAGGAGAATACCCCAGCAAGATGAAGAAACTTCCTGTATCCGGCAGCATTACGGCTGAGAAAACCAACCCGCTCACGTTCGCCACTTCGGGAAATGCGGCAATCCTTGCCCCGATCCGTTGATCTAAAGCACTCAGACTCGTATCGGCGATGTCAGACTGCCGCACCACGATCTCCGTACCCGCACCAATGGCCATTGAGTTCAATGACTCCCCGGCTCCTGTGATCATTCCATCTAAAGCCATGATGCCACCAGTGGTGAGCCCGATCGCGGCGAGGGTCAGGAATGTGCGTGCAGTCCGCTGCCATAAGCTCTGCACAGCCATTCCACCGATCGGGAAACGACGTACATGCTGACTAGCTGTTCCGCCCTCATAGTTCATCGCTTCGACGGGCTCTAACAGTGAAGCTCGCCAGCCGGGGTACAGCCCGGCAACCAAGCCTAATGTAAAAACAACTGCAAATGCCTGGAGGATGAGACTAAAGGAGATCGCAGCGGTAGATGCGCCAAAGAGTTGCGCTAAGTCGGATAAGGCGATCAACGCCAGATAGCCAAGCCCTATGCCAAGAAGTCCACCAGCTAGACAAACAAGGAGCGATTCACTAAAAATCATCCAAAGGATACGTCGGTTTGGCCAGCCCAGCGCTTTGAGCACACCGATCTCACGGGTGCGCTCGTAGACCGCCATCAATTGCGCGTTCATCATCCCCACCCCGCCGATTACAATCGCAAGCCCTGCGACAGCCCAAACAGTTCCTTTCAAGGCATCGCCCATAATCTGTTTGTCAGCGAAATTAGCGGTCCCACTTAAATCCAGATCGGGCATAACCTTCTCGACGCGCTTCGAGAATCGTTCCTCCAGCTGGGGATTTTTCAATTGAATATAAAATAGACTGACTTGGCGGGGCTTTCCAAGCAGCTGCTGCGCTTCATCCAACGGCAGCACCGCGCCACCATCCTCGAAAGCATCACCAGTTTGGAAGATCCCGATTATGCGATAGACCGTGTCGCTCAATCGAATCGTGTCGCCCACCGATTTCCCCATGGCTTCAGCGGCGGCCAAACCCAGAAGAACTGGATTCCCCAGCGTGCGCAAAGGACCGCTCGTGTTGAGCCCCTCCCCATCGATAACCTGAAAGCGCTCTAAGACAAAGCTATCCGGCGGATATCCAAAAATGAAGAAATAGGGAAACTCCTCCGCAGGGACAAATCCTTGCATCATCCCACTTACCGCTGACACCTCCGGCATCGCTTCCAATCTTGGTCCAATAGTGGCTTCCACCGAGCTGAGGCTGATATCAAAGGAGTTCGGCTGGCTGATGACGAGATCTGCCTGGCTGCCTGAAAGCATCGAACTGTACCCCGCCTCCAAACCTTCGGCGAGGGCACCCAGACCAACAATAGCAGCCACCCCGAGGGCGATGCCAAACACGGTGAGAAAAGTTCGACCTTTGCGTCTTGTAATATTCTTCCAGATCACGCTGCAACCTTATGGTGAAGACAACCGTTCATTTGCCGATACAGCCCATCACGCTCAGTTTTGCCTTTACCCGTCTTGCCCATGGGTATGACGGATCGGTTTTCAAGATTCGGACCGAAGGGATCGAACCCTGGTTTTCCAGAATGGAGAGTATGATTCTCACCTGATAGAGTAAGTATACCGATGGATTCGTCGTTTTTCGTCATTTGGGGGGAATCGTCCGTGTTATATCTGAGTTATGTCCGGCTTTTATCAGATAACGTCTTATCGTTAGCGAAAATGAACCCCTTCATTTTCGCGGACCTTGCTACCCCTCCCATATTGAATTTATTTCCTTGCATGCCAGCCTGGTTTCTCGCATTCAAGATGGCGCTCGTATTCCAGGCCCGGAGGGATCCATCGAAAAAACCGATTCCTACGATGCCCTTCAGGGCAAATAATTCTACCTTGGTCACTCGTGATGAAATTTTGACAACTTCAAAATCGTGAGGAGCGCAGAAGGCGTGGTCCAAGACGATCGATGAACCAGCCGAAGTACATTTCAATCCAGGGGACCACCCATAATAATCGTGGAACGTAGATCGCTCGCCTGGGTTTTTTCAAAAGCTCTAAAATTCGTTGGGCTACTGTCTCTGGCTGAACTGCAAGACGCTGAAACGGAATAACACCACTCCCGGAGTGTGCAGCTGCCTTATTAAAGAAGGGCGTCCTGACCGCTCCTGTTCGGACTACGCTCACATTAACTCCGGTGTTTACAAGTTCTCGATAAAGTGAAGTTGTAAAGCCATCGAGAAATGCTTTAGTTGCCCCGTAGAGCGCCACTCCCTGGCTGGGAATACTGGCGACAATCGAGCCGACATTGATGATATGCCCGCGATTAATTCTTTTCATCTCAGGTAAAAACTGAAGCGTAAGACCCGTCACTGCTTGAACGTTAACCGCTAGCATCCTTCTGGCTACACTCCACGGCATTTCATCCCCGAATCCATACCAACCGAATCCGGCATTATTGAGCAAGACCTCGATCGGGGCTCCAATATTCTTCACCTGATCACCAATGGCTGAATAAGATCCTTCCTGGCTCAGATCTGAGCAGATGATATCCACTGGTCCACCAGATCCCTGGATCTTTAACTGAAGCTTCTCGAGGAGGTCCCGGCGGCGAGCGATCAATACCAGATGGAAACCCACAGCGGAGAGCTGCAATGCTGCCGCTTCACCTATCCCGCTTGAAGCGCCGGTAACAACTGCGATACCCTCAGGTTTTCTCGTTTCTATCATTATGCCCTTCAGGTTTGCACTGGTGATTTACTCAGAATCCAGGCGCGGATAAACGGTCGGAAGAGTTGGATGAAAAAGCAACGAAAGCCAATACTCTCTTTTACTTCCTCGATATAATCCGACAATGTCAATCGTTGAAATTTCAATACCCTTTGACTTTCCTCAGTATCTAACCAATCGGTGGGATACGGTTCATCTGTGAAGGCGTCCTCTGGCAGCATTCCAACCCCGGCAGCTTCCATCACCCCTTTCACAAGCTCACGCTGATAGAGCTGGCAGTCGGATCCGCCGCCGATATGCCAGATCTTTCCCCAAATTTCATCCAGTTCCAGCCCATTCGCAATCGCTAAACCCACATCTCTTCTATGGACGAATTCGATGCGATTGTCCAGCGGGACATCAAACATCGCCGGGTCCATCAAAAGGCGTACTGGAAGGGATGCGCCCAACCGGTAGATTGCCCAAGTTAATCCCGAGCTCCGGATCATCCCCTCGCATTCGACCTTGTGTTTTGCATAGTGTTCGATGGGGTGTGGAGTATCGAATACCGTCCGCGGCGGCGGCAAATGCTGGGTCTTGCCATAGATATGAAGCGATGAGGTGAATAATATCTTAGGAGGCTGTGGCTGCTGCTTCATAGCATCAAGCAAGTTCTTCGTACCCCCAACATTAATCTCCCGAGCCCATTCAGGCTCTTTCTCGCTGCTTACACCGGTCGCGGAAAGTGTGGGAATCACGAATGCCAAATGGACAACGATTTGAATATCCCGTAGAGCCTCCATTAGATCCCCTGGTCGGCGTAAATCCCCCCAGAAGATCTGCGCTCTCTGCTCATAGGATCCAGCGACACGCTTATTCGTTTTTGTCTTAAGATCAAAGCAGCGAACCTGGTGCCCACGCGCGAGGAGCTGATCCAACACACTTTGGCCAATGTTTCCAAAAGCTCCAGTAAGAAGTACGTTCATTTTTTTTACCTCGCAGCTATGCCATGAAGAAGGAGTTCCAGCGCTTCCTTGGTTACGTTCTGCCAATCCTCTCCACCTTGATCCAGAAGACCTTGAACGAGCATTCCCACCGCCAGAGAAATAATTACACGGGCTGTATAGTGAGGGGCAACATCTTTCAGACTCCCCTCATCTATCCCCCGCTGGACCAGGACAGCAAAGAAATCACGATAACGTTGAAACGGCTCGACTGTAGCTTCCCAAACATCAGGGTCGCGAATAGCCCTGCTCCAAAATTCAAGGAAGATCGGGAGTTGTGGACCACCAACGTCGAGTACCTGCCCTATGATCTCGCCCATGGAGAGCAACCCCTCTTTGACATCTTCGGTTGACTCATCTATTAGTCTGAGCTGTTCATCCAGACCCTTTAGCCAGCGCTGTATAAGCTTTAAAAAAATCGACTGTTTGGTTTTGTAATGATGATAGAAAGCGCCTTTGCTCACACACGCAGCGTCGCAAATCATTGAAACACTTGTCGCCTCATAGCCCCGTACGGCGAATAAATGCTCCGCCGCGTTCAGGATGTTTTCTTTCGTTTGCATTGCCCGATCTTGCTGTCTCATCATCACCCCATAATCATACCGACTGGTCGGTATGATATATTAATCGAAATAACCCCTTGCTGCAAGGGGTAGAAACTCCTACTTCCTATTGACTGTGATTGAGCCCAGGAAGAACTGCTAATAGGCACCGGCATCGGCGCTGCAACCGGGCATGAATATCCTATGCAACGGGAATATGAAAACCAGGCTCACTCTTTGAGGCCAATATTGTGACCCACTATCTTCATTCTCCGATGATTTTAACCAGCACCCTTTTCCTTCTCCCCCCATCAAATTCGCCATAGAAGATCTGTTCCCAGGGCCCGAAATCGAGCCGGCCATTGGTCACAGCGACGACAACTTCACGCCCCATGATTTGGCGCTTCATGTGTGCGTCCGCGTTGTCCTCACCCGTTCGATTGTGCAGGTATTGGCTGGTTGGCGCATGCGGTGCAAGGTTCTCAAGCCACACCTCGTAGTCCTCGTGCAGGCCGGACTCATCATCGTTAATAAAAACAGATGCCGTGATGTGCATTGCGTTGACAAGCACAAGACCTTCCTGCATCCCACTCTCACGCAGACAGGTGTCAACTTCCGGGGTTATGTTAATCAACGCCCGACGACTCCGGGTGTTAAACCACAGCTCTTTTCGATAGGATTTCATTTCGATCCCTCCTCTCCCGAAGACAGGGAAATAACTCAACTTCCATCATCACAGAACACCCACCTCAAATAATATAGACCAAAACTCCATCTGGTCGAGCCCGAGAAGACTGACTGTGAAGGGCAAGACAGACAACAACCCTATTCTACGTTGAATGAGATAAAGGTCATACTGGGAACGGATTAACAAAGGAAAAAATCCAGCGACAAAGCAATCAATGCGCTGGATTTCTAGATTGAGTTAATCCCTTCTGCAAACTGGAAAACTACGTTCAACACTCACTAAAACCGCACGCGTAGCACTTACGGCATCCCTCTTCATTAACCAGTGCTGCTGCACCGCATTCCGGGCAGAGATCTCCAATGCGCATCGTTAACTGATTCTCTGGGGATGTTTCTTGGATGAGGGTACCTGGAATAATTTCCGGCGTCTCTTCTAAGTACGCGGCGAGTGTACGCGCCAAGCCATCGGGCAGTGAAAGGACCCGGTTGGGGCCAAAGCCCGTTGGTCGCCCGCCTCCGATCCCGGCAAGTTGTCTAACCACCTCACCAAGCCGGTCTCGTGGGGGTACCGGCGAGGCAATGCGCAATAAGTAGGAGATTAAACGCCCGATTGCCTCAGACACCGCAGCGGTTTCAGATCCAGCTTTTGCAGTGGTAATAAAAATTTCAAACGGCTGTCCGGCTCCGCCCCCGTTTTCATTGATCGTCACAAATGCTTTACCAAGAGGGGTTGTTATTTGATAGGTACAGCCATTGAGGCGCTGTTCCCGCGGCTTTTTCCCTTCCAACCAGAGATGGATTTGGCGAGGCGCACCTTCCTTCGGCGCTCTCGCATCTGCAGTTCCCTTTGTCTCGAGCACGACTTTCTGGCGTGATCCCGTGACATATACCGTCAAACCTTTACAGCCAAGCTCCCAGGATAGTATGTAGGCTTGAGCGACGTCTTCGACAGTAGCGTCCGCGGAGAAATTGCAGGTCTTACTCATGCTATTGTCGACAAATACCTGCATAGCAGCCTGCATGCGCACGTGCTCTTCAGCCGAGATATCATGCGAGACGACGAACACATCGCGGACACCCTCTGGTACGGCTTCAATTTCCTGGCACGAGCCGTGTTTCATCACCGCTTCAATGATCATCTCTCGTGTTAAATCATCAATCCCATCTTCAATGAGCGCTTGATCAAACATCGGGCTTGTATATGTGAGCCGTAAATCATCACCGCCATCGTCGACATGCCGGTAATACGCAAGAGCGAAGACCGGTTCGCAGCCATACCCCTCACATCCAGCGACAGTGGCAATTGTCCCTGTCGGCGCTACAGTTGTCTGAGCAGCATTTCGTATTCCCGCTTGTTGGATTCCGTCGAGAACGTCCTGCCAGTCAATCTCGGGTCGCCCGTAGTCTCGCGAGAAAGGATGCAGAGGCTTGGGTGGCTCCCACGTGATTCGTTCTGGATCATAGATACTGCCTTCGATTACCGAGAATGAGCCACGCTCACGCGCCAACTCGACGCTCGTTGACATGCAGTGGAAACGAATGAACTCCATTAACTGACCGGAGAATTCCTGAGCTTCCTCCGAACCGTAGCGAATTCCAAGGTGATAAAGCAAATCGCCAAGTCCCATAATGCCCAAACCGATACGCCGTGCTCGCAAAGCGGCTTCTTTAAGTTGCGGAACCGCTGGGACATAGGCATTTGCGCTCACAACGTCATCAAGGAAGCGGGTTGCTAGTTGGATACTTTCGCGCAGTCTCGACCAATTGACAGATCGATTTGGTCCGAAATGTTCAGCGAGGTTGATTGAACCCAAGCAGCAGTTTTCATAAGGGCCTAGCCATTGCTCCCCGCAAGGGTTTGTAGCTTCCAGATCGTACAGATGCGGAACCGGGTTGCTCCGATTTGCAGCATCAAGGAAGAGAACACCTGGTTCTCCATTGTGATGAGCTTGCTGGATAATTTTATTAAAGAGCTCGCGGGCGCGAACCCGTTCATAGACTATGAACTCGGCATTCGATTCGTGAAGTTCGCGATGTGTTTTATTGAACTCGGTATACTCCGGCGAAGATATATCCGGGAAGCGCAACTCCCACCAATCGTCGTTCTTTACAGCCTCCATGAATGCATCGGTAACGCCGATCGAGATGTTGAAATTCGTAATCGCATTCTCATCCGTCTTGCAGCTAATGAAGGACTCGATATCGGGATGGTCGACTCTCAAGACTGCCATATTTGCCCCGCGCCGGGTGCCTCCCTGGGCGATAACACCAAAAGCGCGGTCGTATACTCTCAAGAAACCAACAGGGCCCGTCGCCTCACCTCTCGATGAGTTGACCAGGTCACCGTTAGGGCGCAATCTTGAGAATGAGAAACCGTTGCCTCCACCGGTCTGCTGAATTAAAGCAGCATCACGCAGAGTCTGGAAGATGCCTTCTGAGCCACGTCCCATGTCATCAGCAATTGGCAGGACGAAGCAAGCAGCGAGCTGGCCTAGAGGTGTGCCTGCTCCGGTAAAAGTCGGTGAGTTCGGAAAAAAACGCTTGCTGGCGATGAGTTCATAAAAATCACGGGCGACCGCTTCAACCTCGACGTCCCATTCCTCTTCCACCAGCGCAACGTTGTAGGCAACCCGCCAGAACATCTCCTCCATTGTCTCACTCGGTTGACCATCTTCCCCGCGTCGAAGATAACGCTTAACCAAAACCGTCTTGGCGTTATCAGATAACTCAACAACACGTAAGTCTTCTGGGCGCGAAGGGATTCTTGTTATCTCATTATTTGAATCTACAGCCACTCCTGTTGGATCTGTTTCCAACGCCCTCTCCCTCTAAAATTACCATCGACCAACAAACCTGTCACAATAAACATCAAGGTGGGCCAAACTTGAATTAATTACATTTCGAGCAGAAAATCTATTTCATCGCGAACGGCTTGTAGATCGTCAAGACCCAGATAAACGATCGCATAGCGAATGTAGGCAACGTGATCCAGGTCTTTTAATCCTGCTATAACCATGTCGCCGACAACCCTAGAGGAGACTTCCGCTTTACCCATCGCCTGCAGCGTCGATTCGACCTCACCGACGAGACGTTCAATATCCGCTGCCGATACCGGCCGCTTTGCACAAGCGATCCGGATTCCCTGGTGAAGCTTCTCACGTTCGAACTCTTCCCGGGTTCCATCCTGTTTGGTGATTAGCGGAGAGGCAAGGACTGCCCGCTCGTAGGTACTGAAGCGCTGGCTGCACCCTATGCACTCCCTGCGACGCCGGACGCCACCCCGTGAGTCATGCGTTGTATCGATAACACGGGTTCGTTCTCCCTCACAGTACGGGCAGCGCATTTATGCCTCGCTTATGGCACAGTTGTTCCACGCCATATCTAGGTATCACCAAGTTGACATCCCCAACCGATTGGGGGTAGAGCGGTAAATTCTAGCATAATGAGGAGCATCTCAACAAGGTAATAAGCACTCTCTGAACCTTAAAATAATTGGTACTTTGGTCCCCCCTAGCAAGAAACACAACAGACCGTTACCGGGAGGAGGATACCGGCGACGGTCTGTGTGTATGGATGCCCTTAGAGAAGACCGTGCGGCAAACGGTTCTCAAGGGCGTTTAGGGGTAGGAGTCGACTGGCCGAGCCGAGAGCCCACCCACCTTAACGTCTACGTAAGAAAGCCGGGATGTCCAGATCGTTCATATCAAAAGCTTGCGCCTGGAATTCTTCAGCGGCGATAGCTGCCTGCCCATCCCGCGCACGTGATTCTGTTCGACTGCGCGGCCTGCGCATCGCGTGGTGAAGTCCACCAGAACGCTCAAAACCGGTTGCGATTACGGTAACGCGCAGTTCTTCGCCCATATTCGGATCGATGACTGCGCCGAAGATCAAGTTGACATCTGGGTGAGCCGTTTCCTTGATGATCGCCGCGGCCTGGTTGACCTCGTACAAGCTCAGATCATGCCCGCCCGTAACATTGAAAAGGATGCCGCGCGCGCCATCGATTGTGATATCCAGAAGATGGCTTGAAATTGCCTGCTCGGCGGCTACGCGGGAACGATCCTCCCCCGAAGCCCTACCGACAGCCATCAAAGCTGCGCCTCCCTCGGACATGATTGTGCGCACATCCGCGAAATCGAGATTGATAAGACCGGGGACGGTGATCAGCTCACTGATACCTTGGATACCCTGGTGGAGCACATCGTCTGCAATCTTGAAAGCGTCATGCAAACTTGCTTTTTTGTCCGCGATCTGCAGCAAACGATCGTTCGGGATTACGATCAGGGTATCAACTTTTTCTTTCAATTCCTCGATACCGGATTCGGCCGTTTGCGCCCGCTTCGCGCCCTCGAAGGTGAATGGTCTCGTGACCACGCCGATGGTCAACGCTCCAATCTCCCTAGCAATCTGGGCGATGATCGGTGCAGCACCAGTTCCTGTCCCGCCTCCGATCCCCGCGGCGATAAAGACCATATCACTGCCCTTGAGGACTTCATAAAGATCCTCAGCAGATTCTTCGGCAGCTTTCTGGCCCATCTCGGGGTTGCCCCCTGCGCCGAGTCCGCGAGTCAGCTTGTCGCCAATGCGAACCCTGGTAGTTGCATTCGATAGAAGCAGCGCTTGGGCATCAGTGTTTACGGCAACGAACTCTATGCCAGCCAAGCCCTCTTCAATCATGCGGTTGACGGCGTTGCTTCCGCCGCCGCCAATTCCAACAACTTTTATCCTTGCAAATGACTCCGTCTGTGGTAGTGGTTTCATCTTCTTCCTCCTCATCGAACAATATTTCGTTTTCATATCCACCCCAGCCCGGTCAAGAGTTTCGGGCTGGAGCAAGGGATTTATCCGGGCAGTAATCGTTTGAAAAATCCTACTGTTTTCTCCAAGCTAAAGTTTGGCAGCGTGAAACCAGCATAGGTAAATCCATTAGCTCCGGTCTCCTCTCCCAGCACCTGCGCCCAATAAAGTAAGCCCAGGCTGGCTGCGTAAGCAGGTGAACGCAAACGATCCACTAAGCCGAGCATTCGCTCCGGTTCCGCGATTCGAACAGGTAAGCGAAGTGTTTCATTAGCAACATCACCGATGCCTGGCAGCTGGCTCGTCCCTCCAGCCAATACAATACCTGCCGGCAGTAACCCATCATATCCACTGCGTTTCACTTCCTGTCTAACCAAACTAAATAATTCCTCGACCCGCGGTTCAATGATCACCGCCATGTCCTTACACTTGATTCGCATTGACTGCTCTTCACCGAAGGGGCGAACAGCAAACGCTTGAGTGGGATCAAAGCCTGAAGGCCTGGCATACCCATGCCTCCTTTTGGCCGACTCGGCAGTCTCATAGGGCAGATGCAAAACCTGGGCGATGTCATTTGAAAGATGCTCGCCGCCTACGGGGATAACCGCGGTATGCCAGACTGCCCCCTCAATATAGATCGCAATATCTGTCGTCCCCGCACCGATGTCGCAGAGCATCACTCCCATTTCCTGTTCGGTCTCGCTCAGGGTAACCCCGGCCGATGCGAGTGATCCAAGCACCCAGCCATCGACATCAATCCCGGCTGCCTCGATACATTTTTCAAGATTACGCAGCGCAGTGCTGCTAGCTGTCACAATGTGGGCTTCTACTTCAAGACGGTAGCCGTGCATGCCGATAGCAGACTTTATCCCATCCTGCCCATCAACGACGAAGGCTCGCGGGATGACGTGAACGATAGCCCGATCGTATGGGATCACAATTGAACGGGCGGCCTCGATCGCTCTGCTCACATCATCTCCGCTGATCGTCCGGCCTGTCACGCCCGTCATACCCTTGCTGTTAAGCGAGGAGACATGAGATCCAGAGAGACTGACCATTGCTGATGTGATCTCGTACCCCGAAGTTCGCTCGGCTTTGTCCTTTGAAATCCGGATCGCCTGAGCTAAAGCCTCAAGGTTAACGACGCCCCCTTTACGCATACCTTTCGATGGTGCTTCGCCAACGCCGATCACCCGCAACTTTCCATCAGGCGCGGAATGTCCCACGAGCATACATATTTTGCTCGTGCCGATATCCAACCCGACGAAAATCGTCTCTTCCAAACCGAGAATCGTTGTCACTTATTCGCTCACTCCATTGCGTAAAAAGGTGCGTGTTGATCCTCCACGCTCACCATTGTTACCGGGATATTTTCCGCAGATAACTTATCAGCCATCGTGTTATAGATCCGCACCTTCATGCGCATATCACCGCCTTCGCCGAAGTATGCCTGCCATCCGCGCACATCCGCGAAACTTAGACCATGGTCGGGATCAAATTGCCAGGAACTGACCTCTGGCATGTGTTTGGACAAAACATCCACTGCGCTTAGCAGAACCGGGTCGATGACCGGATCGTTCGCATTCCCATCGAGGTTCAAGACCGGTTTCGCGCTCGTTATCTGCGTCAGATCTGACTGGACTCCGTGTTGTATATATGCGGTTCCATCGGCACTCAGCCACCATATCCGACCACCATTATTCCACTCCACGGATGGCTGCCGTTCCTCAAGCAAAATCTCAACTCTATTTGGCCATTTCAACATAACCGTGGCTTCACTCACCTCAGCTGCCTCCTTTAGCCTGGCTTCAACGACCTCCGGGTCGACGAGAAAGGCAGACCGCCCTTCAACTCCTGCCAACGATCGAACTTGCGCTAAACTGAGCATCTGTTGGCCATCGATCACAGGCATGCCGGCTTTGTAAGCTGGTGCTTGTACAAACCTGGCAATCATCCAAAAACTGGCTCCCAACAGCACAATTGAGAACAGCCTCGAGCCAAAATGTGCCCCTGAAATCCCTGTAACTTGAATTTCCGTTCCGAGATCTGCGCTTACGGGTACGGCATAACGGCGCCTTGCCCGTTTGCTCCTGCGCGGTTTTGTCGTCTTAAAGCGACCCGCCCGTTCAACTTTCCGGACTTTTCGCGCCCGCCGAGCGCGCACCTGGTCTGCCCTGTTCTCAGGAGCGCCGAATGCCCTATCGCTAACGCTCATTGGGTTCTCACTCCCTCATAACTACGGAGAAGTCCCCTCTTCTGTTGATGGCGCATCAATGCCAATTCAATCAGCCGATCAAGAAGTTCCGTATATGGCAAACCGCTCGCTTCCCACAGCTTCGGATACATACTGATTTGTGTGAAGCCAGGGATGGTGTTGATTTCATTCAGGTATAGATCTCCTGTTATCTTATCGAGGAGGAAATCAACGCGGGCCATACCAGCGCCGTCAATTGCTCTGTATGCCTGTATTGCCAGTTGCTTGGCTTTCTTTGCTATCTCCTCATCGATCTCGGCGGGGATCATCAACTCAGAGGCATCATCGATGTACTTTGCCTTGTAAGAATAGAAATCGTCACTGGGGATAACCTCACCTGGAACCGATGCTTGAACTTCCTCGTTTCCGAGTACGCTCACTTCGATCTCTCGAGCATCCAGCCCCCGCTCCACCAGGATCCTTCGGTCGTATTGCGCTGCATCCATGAGCCCCTCAAGCAGCGTTGAGCGTTCCTTGCAGCGTGTAATGCCCACGGAAGATCCCATATTTGCTGGTTTCGTAAAGAACGGGTAGTCTCCCAGACGCTCCGCTTTTTCAAGCGCCCTATCGAGGTCCGCTTGTATTTCTGAAGCCTCAAGTACAACCCAATCTACTACCGGTATTGCCTGAGCTCGCATAACATCCTTGAACAACCCCTTATCCATCGCTACCGAGGATGCGAGGACGCCCGCACCGACGTAGGGAAGCTCTGCAAGCTCAAACACACCCTGCACCGCCCCGTCCTCGCCGAAAGTGCCGTGCAGAACAGGGAAAATGACGTCCAGCTCTTCTAATATCTCAAGGGAACCGCCAATTTCCTGGTGGAAAAGAGCGGCCCTCTCGGGCTCTGGGATCATCATTGCTGGATGCAAGGATTCTTGCTCTCCAGTCTCGAAGGCTTTGAGCGTACTGTCTCCATACAGCCAGCGCCCCTCTTTCGAGATCCCGATCTCGATCACTGCGTACTTCTTAGGATCCAGAGCGTCGACTACGGAACGCGCCGACATGAGGGACACCTCATGTTCCCCGGATCGACCTCCAAAGAGAACCCCTAAGCGCAGCTTTTTACTCATGAAGACCCTTTCCCTTGTCTGGAAAGAGCGTCATCATTCTCCAGCCACTCACCAATGAGCTCAATCTCAAGTTCAAGTGAAACTCCAAACTTTTCCATGACTTTCTCACGTGCGGTTTGGATCAACATCCATACCTGATCTGCAGTGCCATCGCCTTCATTCATGAAGAAATTGGCATGTTCTGGACTGATCGAAACCGCTCCCTGCTTGAAACCTTTTAATCCAACAGCCTCGATTAACCGACCAGCAAAGTCGTCAGGAGGGTTTTTAAACATCGAACCCATACTCGCGCCCGACGGCTGCGATTGAGCGCGCTGCTGTGTATACTCGCTCAACTTCGTTTTGCATATATCTACTGTGGAGGCTGACAACTCCAGGGTTGTCGAAAGGACCACAGAGCCTGGTTTGCGCTTTAAAACACTGTCACGATAGCCATATTCCAGACGTTCCAACGGCCATTCCTCCACGCATCCATCTTGTTGCAAGATTTCGGCCACCTTAAGTACGCTGGCCATGTCTCCACCGAATGCGCCTGCGTTTCCAACGACTGCTCCTCCTACCGTTCCAGGAACAGTCGCCCCCCATTCCAACCCAGACCAGCCACGGTCCCCTGCCAGCCTCGCCACCGTCCCCAAGACAGCGCCCGACTCGGCTTTTACGTACCGCGC
>CAYLOO010000018.1:0-34268 GCA_964385355.1 uncultured Anaerolineaceae bacterium | reverse complement strand
AGATATCACTCTCCGTGATTTCCGCCAGATCCACGCCAGCGATGACCGAGCCATGGGCAACAAGCAGAAGCCTATCCCCAAACAAGAAACCGAAGGGACCCTGGCGAGTCTCCGCTGTGATGACCTTCTCAATCGAATACTGTATGGTCTCCAGGCGAGCCAGCGACTGTACTTCGTGGATAATCGTCACTGGGTCGGGAATGATGGTCGGGGTTGGATGGAGCAATCTGGCAACTTCCGTAGATACTCCCTGCTGGAGTTCAATCACGGGCTGTGTCGCCTGCTGGACCCCGCGCAGGAGGACGGCAACTGAAAGCGCCAGGAATAACACGACACCGATAAGTATGATAAAAACGGCTTTTTTCATAGTTGTGTATTATACCAAATTTAGATCCTTCTTGTGCCCGTTCATCATACGGTCTAAACTCAGCGTATGCACGTCGCCGTCGTCACGATCGAACTCCATCTCCCCGGCTGCAACTCCTTGAAAGAGAAACGCAGCAAGCTTAAACCGCTGCTCATAAGGTTGCAGCGTGAGTTTAACATCTCCACCGCCGAATTGGAGCATAATGACCTGCACAGGTCTGCGGGGATCGCCTGCGCGGTTGTTGGGAACAACGACCGCCACCTACAGAGGATGCTGGAGACTATTCCAGGATGGATCGAACGGAACCGGCCAGACCTGCAGGTCGTTGATCATCAAATCATCCTCCTTTAAAATTGGAGGGGGTTAAGGAGTCTTCCATGGATTTAGGTTTACAGGATCGAGCAGCAATCGTCACCGCCGCATCACGCGGATTGGGGAAGGCTGCGGCGCAAGCGCTGGCACGAGAAGGCGCGAATATCGCTCTTTGTTCTCGCACGGATCAGATCTTCGCTACAGCAGAGGAGATTCAAGAAGAAACTGGCGTGGATGTGCTCGCTGTACAAACCGACCTGACCGAACCGAAGCAAATTGAAGCGATGATATCTAAAGCACATAACCACTTTCAAAAAATCGACATCCTGATCATCAATGCCGGAGGCCCCCCTCCAGGAGGCTTTCTCGATCTCACCCCTGAGGATTGGAATACGGCAGTTGATCTAACCGTGATGAGCGCCGTCCGGCTTTGCTACGCCGTCGTGCCGCACATGCTGAAACAAGGACACGGATCCATTGTTGCCACACAATCCTACTCCGTCAAACAGCCCATCGAGAATCTAATTCTCTCAAACTCACTGAGGATGGCCGTGATCGGTTTGGTAAAGTCGCTGGCGAATGAACTCGGACCGAAAGGGATCCGCGTGAATTCGATCAACCCCGCCTGGACCTGGACGGAGAGAGTGCAGCAGCTCATGACGGATCGCGCCGAGCGCAGTGGGACAACTATCGATGAGCAGGCAGGTAAAGTCACTGAAGACGTACCGCTGGGTCGGATGGGGACGGTCGAAGAATACGGAAAGACCATCGCCTGGTTAGCTTCCCCCGCGGCCTCTTTCATCCATGGGCACGCGCTCATGTTCGATGGCGGCGCAACAAAAGCGACGCTTTAGCGAAACACCGTTAGATAAAAAAACGCATGGACCAATACTTTATTCTTAGGCCTCCATCATTTGGGACAAACCCGCCACCGTGAAGAGTCTCAGTATATGGGAAACACTTTATTATCTGGACAATGCTTACACTCTACTCGGATTGTCGGCCCACGATGGGCATAGGCGGTCGTTCTTGAGATGCTAATGGAAACGTATTGAACTTTTTGCAGCAAGGCTCCTGAACTAAAAGGCCAAGATTAAATGTAACAAATCCCCGGGCGAACTACCCGGGAATTTGTTTAATTCATAACAGGGTTACAAGACACAGATTTATCTTATGATCAACGGCAGATAAATCTGGGAATAATCTTCAAACTCTATCTGGATTTGATTCACCTTTGGTGTCAGGATCGGTGAGAGTGACTCTAGTTCCGCCTTCCAGAGCAAGTCCATACCCGTGCCTGGAAAAGTGAATTCTGCGCCAGACCTCACAATATACCACCTGGCTCCGCCATTGTTGCTCAAATAATAGGTCACCCGGGTGTTGATTGGAAGGTCAGCGATTGCTGTTAAGGTAGCGTGGGTGATATTGCTGCTTTCTGTATCCACCCGTAAAGATGTGGCCAGCCCATGAGCGGTATGATACTTGTTGCGTTGCTGGTACAGGCGGTTGTTTTGAGCATTATAATTCCCCGCCACCAGGTCCAGGTCGCCATCCCCATCCACATCAGCCAAGGCAACAGAGTTAGTCTCGTGCGTATCGCTGCTGATATCCGAACCACTCACCCCGCTAAATGGATCTGCAGTGCCGTTATTCAGGTACAGGCGGTTGGCTTGAGCATCATTCCCTACCAACAGGTCAAGGTCGCCGTCCCTGTCCACATCAGCCAATGCAACAGAGCTAGACTTGTGTGCATCGCTGCTGATACTCGAACCGGCCACCCCGGTGAAAGGATCTGCAGTGCCGTTGTTCAGGTACAGGCGGTTGGTTTGATCGAAATTCCCTACACCAGGTCCAGGTCGCCGTCCCCGTCCACATCTCCCAAGGCAATAGACCAAGTGGAGTGCGCATCGCTGCTGATATCCGAACCAATTACCCCATTAAACGGATTAGATGTGCCGTTGTTCAGGTACAGGCGGTTGGTTCCATTATTCCCTACTATCAAATCCAGATTGCCGTCCCCGTCCATGTCAGCCAATGCAATCGATCAGGTATTGTGAGTATCGCTGGTGACATCCGCGCCAGTCGAGCCGGGATCAAAAACGCCGTATTGTGCTTGGCGCCAATTCAGGATCAATGCCTCTTCATCGGTTGACCAATTGGCGTTTGTCCCGTCAGCATCACGAAGCGCAGTATCCGTGAAGTCCTCCGTGAATGGCAAACCCGGTACAGAAGCTTGTTCTGCGGAAGGATTCTGTGGTGCAAAAGTCCACGCGGAAAGAAAAATGAGGGTTATTACTACAAGAATTGTCACAAGTTTTTTATGCATTGTTAATCTCCGTTGTTAGGCATTATCCAGGCTTAAACTTGCTGGTCGACAACGCGTTTGTAAAACATCAATACTGTCTATGATTAGCTGTTGCGTTTCTGGGGGAAGAGTATCCGATTTCACGATGGCGAAAATTTGTTCCATAATCTTCAATGGGATCTCATTTTTGATTTTGAACCTGTGTCAATTATACGGGACAGTTCACATTCAATGCCACTTTCATAAACTCTGGCAGCCTCTCAAGAGTTCCAGCTGAAGGGTGATTTAGTTCCTAGAGCTGCTCGACCCAATCCAATAGTAGCAAATCGCCCCGTACAGTTCGTACTCCCGCAGGATACCGGGATGATGCGGTTAACAGGATCACATCCGACTACCCTACCCATCTCCCACACGTCAAAGCGCAGGCTACGCCAACGACAGGAAACAGAGCTTCCTGATTCCACTTAAACTAAAGGGGCTGCCCTTTTGGGACAGCCCCTTTGGTAAGGGAAACGCGGTTGCCAGCCAGCGATCCAAACAAATGATTCAGGCTGCGATAACCTGCTCCACCCTGAGCCGTCTACGCATCAACGTGCGCAGCCTGGAAGCGAGTAAACTGGCGTGAACAGGTTTGATAAGATAATCATCCGCCCCTGCATCCAATGCCCTTGCTACGCTCCCCGGGGAGCCAATCGCAGAGAGAATCAGGATTGGGACATCGCAGAACTCGCGAATTCTCTCACATACTTCCCAACCATCCATGGTGGGCATGAGCAAATCGAGGATAATGACATCTGGCTGCGCATTGCGGCACTCCTCGACACCATCCTCCCCGCTGAATACCGCTCGAATTTGAATGTCTTGACCCTTTAACAATGTACGCAGCATGATCGCCAGATCGGGGTCGTCGTCTATGAGAAGAACGTCCACAGCCATGTTCACCTTACCTTTCACTGTAGCTATTATCCTTGATTTTTAACGACCTGTACCTTACAAGGTCCTTTCATTGCAACGCGGACTGTGCTTGCTAGGAATCAGCAGAAAGGCTATGATGGTTTCCATAGAACTCTATAGAGGGTTCCACATGCCAAATTCTTCCCAACAATCTTCCAATATTCAATTGATCCTATGCCCCCAGTGCGAGCACCCTCTCCCGGGGGATGCGAGGGCATGTCCCAATTGTGGAATCGACCTGGCTCTCCTTTCCCTCCTTGGGGAAAAAGCCTTCCTCGAAGGTTCACCAATGTACGCTCCGATGGACACAACCCCGCAATGGCTCGTGCCCCGCATCGGGGATTTCCTCATCAAGCAGGGTGAGATCACGGACGAGCAGCTCAGTATGGCACTGGTGCGCCAGAAAGAGGTTGCGGAAAGCGGTAAGCATGTCCTCCTCGGCCAGACGCTTTTAGAACTGGGCTACCTGGAGCGAGAGACTCTGGATCGAGCGATAACCCAGCAGATCGTAGAACTGCATGCCGCCCTCCAGGAATCAAACAGGACTCTGCAGCAGCGGGTGACAGAGAGAACGAAAGAGCTCAGGAACGCACTCGAGCGACTGACCGAGATCAACCAGATTAAAGCTAATCTCATCTCCAACATATCGCATGAGCTCAGGACGCCGCTAGCGCATATCAAAGGGTATGTTGAACTTTTCGTTGCCGGTCAGTTGGGCGATCTCACAAAAGAGCAAAGCGAGGCGATGCAGGTGACTCTGCGAGCGACAAACCGCCTTGGCGGTTTGATCGATGATTTGATTGAGTTCTCAACTGCTTCGCGAGAGGGCATCACACTCCACCTGCAGCCATTTTCGATACCAGAGTTGATCGACGGAGTTCTCAATCGCTCCACCGAGAAGGCGAAAAAAACAGGCGTCACCCTGGATGCCAAACTGGCAAATAATTTGCCTGATTTGCAGGTGGACCCTGAACGGCTCTCCTGGGCGATCTTCCAATTGGTTGATAACGGTATAAAATTTACCCCTGATGGGGGAAAGGTGAACGTGCAGGTAGGAATCGATGATCTGGGGATACATTTTGTAGTATCCGACACCGGTATTGGCATTCCCGAAGACCGCAGCCAGGAGATTTTCGAGCCATTCCACCAGCTAGACGGCTCTCCGACAAGACGATACGGAGGTGCTGGCTTGGGTCTTGCACTTGTAAAGATAATCGTAGATGCTCACGGTGCTGAATTGTCCGTTGAAAGCCAGGAAGGCCAAGGGACGAAATTTGAATTTACGATCCCTTCATCTTCAGGAAATAAATGACCGGTCCATTAATTCCGACTGAATCTCTAACGTACGGTACGGAATTAAACGCCGTCTATGCTATCGCTCGCATCGTCGCAGAAACCTTCGATACCGATGCGGGACTCGATGCGATTTTCCGTCTTGCACGCACAATTTTCATCTTCGATACCGTCGCTCTTTATCTCGAGAATGAAGAGTCGGATGAGATAGAACCCAGCTATGCTCGCGCGCTGGGTCGGGGCAGATCGCGCGAGGCGGATCTAGCTTGGGGCGAGCCAGCCGCAGAGGAAGCCTTTCGCTCAGGTCAAACTGTGCTGCGTCAGGAGGATGCCGGTCCGGCTGTGAAAGGACGTGAACGGCGACGCGATTTCCTCGGCTTACCGCTGCTCGTCGGCGGGCGGTGCGTAGGAAGTCTCGCCTTCGGAAGATTCGGGGGACCATCTTTCCCATCGGAACACATTCAATTGGCGGAGTTTGTTGCCTGGCATGTTGGGCAGCTCCTGGAGAACCGCCGCCTCTCCCGACGCATCGCTAGTTTGGAAGCTCAGCGTGAACTGACTCGTATGCAGGATGATTTCATCTCAACAATCTCACATGAACTGCGAACACCGCTCGGCTTCATTAAAGGATACGTTACGACACTCTTGCGTGAGGACACAGAGTGGGACGAGACAAGCCGGGATGATTTCCTCAAAATCATTGACGATGAAGCGGATCGCCTTAGCGAACTCATCGACAACTTGTTGGATTCGTCCCGATTGGAAAGCGGAACTTTAAGTATGACTTTCGAGCCAGCCCGTCTCGGCCCTGTAGTCCGGGCGATGATTCAAAGAGTCGAGGGTGCCACACCAGAAATTGAGGTCATCACGGAGATGCCCGATGACCTCCCGATTCTTGAGATCGACTCAACACGCATCGCACAGGTACTGGATAACTTCCTCGCCAACGCCTCGAAATACGCGCCCGGGGCGAAGGTGTATATTAAAGTAGATGCCGATGATGAACGTGTGCGTGTCGAAGTTCGGGATGAAGGTCCTGGAATTACACAGGAGCATCTTTCACACCTATTCGAGCGATTCTACCGAGTCCCTAAAAACGCCGCCACGCGCGGCACGGGTCTTGGGCTTTACATCTCTCGTAAGATCATCGATGCGCATGACGGTGAAATTGGAGTTGAGAGTATCGTGGGGGAAGGGACGAGTTTCTTCTTTACGCTCCCCATAAAAACAATAGAACTTGAGAAACAGGAGGGCGAATATGTCTGACCCGAAAATGATTCTGGTCGTCGATGACGAACCACGTTATCTGAGCCTTGTGGAAATCAACCTTGAGACTGCAGGGTATGCCGTGATCACGGCGATGAATGGGCAGCAAGCCGTCGATGCAGTCGCCGAACAGCAGCCGGACATCGTCCTCCTCGACGTCATGATGCCGGTTATGGATGGCTTCACAGCTTGCGAACGCATCCGCGAATTTTCATCCATCCCTATCATAATTCTCACAGCGAAGGGGGAAGAGCGCGATCGCGTGCGAGGGCTCGATGCAGGCGCCGATGACTACATTATTAAACCCTTCTCGGCGCAGGAGCTGCTTGCCCGAGTCCGCGCCGTGCTGAGAAGAGCCGAGCGTGAAACTGTTGAAGGGTTCCATGAACCTGTTTTCAAACACGATGGATTAGAGATGGACCTTGCACGCGCACAGGTAAATGTAGGTGGGGAGGAAGTCGCCCTCACCGCGACTGAATATCGTCTGCTTCAAACACTGGCCAACAACACTGGCCGGGTGCTCAGCCCGGAAGATCTGCTGATGTCAGTCTGGGGGGCTGAATATAAAGACGACAAGGAGATCCTTTGGGTTTGCCTTAGCCGGCTTCGCCAGAAAATCGAACCCGATCCCAAGAACCCCGTACATATCATCACCAAACAGGGGATTGGGTACATGATGCCGTCAGTTGAATAGCAGTTGACCCAACGGGTGCGCTGGAATGCCAACTCCTTCATTGCTCGTCATAGAGCCTGATCGTAAGACCGCCGTCTTCATCCACCATATGCTCACGCAAGTGGGCTATGAAGTTCAGGTGGTTCCAACGGGCAAGGAAGGGTTGATTGCAGCATGGAGCAATCCGCCCGACATCGTCGTCACCGAATTAGATCTCCCAGACATCGATTATATTGAACTCATCCAGAAGTTTAGGAAAGATCAGCGCACGAACCGGACTATCCTGATCGGCTTCACACATCTTAGCGCGCCTGAAACCACTGTCGCCGGCATTGATGCGGGTCTGGATCACATCATCATTAAGCAAACCGATGCGGTGGAAGTTCTGATTAGCTACCTGGCGGAAGAGCAGCAAACTGATGGGGCGGAGAAAACCGCTACGGCGGCCCCTCATCTCGCTCATGTGATCGCCTTCTTGGGGGCGAAAGGCGGAGTCGGGACATCTTCGATTTGCATAAACATCGCCCACCTCATCTCACAAGCTGTCGGACCAGGAAAGACCGTTGTTCTCGACCTCGTCCTGCCGATTGGGTCCTTGTGCGATATCACCGGATTGATGGGACCGCCGGATGTCGTCGACCTGACGGAACTTGAACCAAGCCAGCTCACCCATGAATATCTGCGCGAGAATCTCTTAACTCCACAGGGGTGGGATCCCAAGTTTATCCCGGGAGCCAGCAGTCCGGACCAGGCAGAGAGATTGAACGCGGACCGACTTGCACCGCTTCTACAATCACTCCGCTCCACATACGAATACATAATTGTTGACCTGGGGCGCAATCTTTCGCCTCTGGCTCGATTGGTGATGAGCGTAGCCGAAGATCTTGTACTTGTCCTCATACCCGATGATGAATGTGTTGGCAATGCACACGCGATCGGGGATTATCTAGACAGCCATGGCATTCAGACCGATCGACTGCAATACATCTCAAACCGCCCGCTGCCATCCGAAGGATTAACCCAGAGAACTCTGGCAGATCGTATGGGGGTGGAGATGCTGGCAGCGGTACCAAACATAGGTACGCAGTTCACGCTGCTAAACTCCCTCCATGCCCCTTTACAGTTGCGCTTCCCTGACGAACGAGCCAATCTCATCCTTAAAGACGCAGCTTCCCGCCTGCTCCAGTAATCAATCGGGATCCAATCTCAGCTACTACCCGGTTCTGGAAGCTGTACCGCGTCATCAGCCGTTCCATTCCCCATCGGACCACTTACAATATAATTAACCAATAACGAGGCGATCCCCTGTTAGATTACTTGCGGATACACACCGGGCAATCGAATTCCATGCTGCTGCGTGCCTGACATCACTGTTCTCCTGGACTCTTGTGTGTGGGTCCAAAGTGGGGAGATTTGCTATAATTCCCTTAGTCCGTAATCGGGAGCTGCATTATGACGGATCGACAAACCCGAATTTTACGCGCCAAAATGCTGGGCGCACTGATGCGTGAGAAACGCTTGGAAACCGGGATGAGTTTGAAAGATATGGCGAAGCTGATCGGCAGGACGACCAGCACACTTTCCTCGTATGAGCATGGTCGAAAGTCTATTTCCTTGCCAGAACTTGAACTCTTTGCATTCCATCTAGATACCCCTCTCCACTACTTTCTCTCACCCTCCGCGTCTGATGTAGGAGAAGATTACACGTTCGACCCGACCATCATGGTCTCACTGCGGCAGAGGATGATCGGTGCAATGCTGCGAAAACGAAGACTCGAGCTGGGGATGTCGATTCGGGAACTTGCGGCGATAGTCGATATGCCACCTAGCCGAGTGAGCAACCATGAACGTGGCCTTCGCCCCATTCCCATCCCCGATCTGGAAAGCCTGGTTAATGCCATCCAGCAACCTGTGGATGCCCTTATCGACCACGAGGGACCAATAGGCAATTGGCATATGACTCAGCAAGCGTTCGAACGCTTCTGTGAACTTCCTGCGGATTTACGCGCCTTCTTTAGTGCACGTGAAAACGAGCCTTATCTCAAGATGGCAGAGCGGCTGTCAAAGCTTGATCTGCCCGCCTTGCAAAGACTCGCTCGGGCGTTTGATGATTTAATCCAATGACGCAGGATCCGGATTCAGCCGAGAAACTCTCCCGGGAGGCGCTCGACGCCTATCAACTCGGAGCGTATGAGGACGCTGTCCAAGGCTTTCAGGCTGCAAAGCGAGACTTCCTCGATCGCGGAGATGAAATAAAAGCAGCAGAAGCCGCCAACAATCTCTCTGTTGTCCTCCTCAAGATGGACCGGACCCACGAGGCCTTAGACGCTGTGAAGGGGACCCCTGAAATCTTCCAGCGCGCAAGCAACAGCCATATGGAAGCGATGGCTCTGGGCAACCTGGCGGCAGCACTCGAGGCCACCGGAGAGGCCAAGCAAGCGGAGGAAAGTTATATCCAGGCCCTGACACGCCTCGAGGAGGGTGATGATCAAGAAACACGATCCTACATCCTTCAAGCCCTCTCAAGGCTCCAACTGCGCGGCGGCAAACCTTTTGATGCCCTCACCAGCATGCAGGGAGCAATCGATTCGCAGACGCGCCTTAGTTGGCGAGATCGTATCCTTCGCAGACTCTTCGACATCCCCGGACGACTCCTCGGCCGGGGATCCTAAGCCATCCCCCAGAGAGTCAGGACGCGATGCAATCGCTATCATCATGGACGATCCGGCAGACGCGGTCTAGCGATCAAGACTTAATCTCTTCTCTATTGACTAACGCATCTCATAAGCACATCCACTTCGACTGGTTGAACGTTCTTGACCTGTTAGATGAAGCGCCCTTTCTCATTGCCCTCAACAAAGAAGGACCGCTGGCATGCCTGGCGTGCCAGCCTGATCCCCCTCAAGTCGCCTGGATACGCCTCTTCGCCGCATTGAAAGACGTTCCAAAATACCCTGTGTGGGAACGACTCTGGAAAGCGGCTGCGGAGGACGCAGTTAACCTCGGCGCATCACAGGCGGTGGCACTAGCCACTCAGAATTGGTTCATCCCCTTCCTCAAAAAATATGGCTTTCAAGAGACGAACAAGGTCATCTTTTTCAAGTGGGATGGAGACCCGCTTCCAAACGTCCAAGAACCCGGGTTTGAGCTGAGGCAGATGGCCGCGGAAGATCTCCCTGCAGTCGCTCTCGTAGATCAGAGCGCTTTCGATCCCGTCTGGGCTCTATCCCTGCGATCACTCCGCACTGCCTACCGTCTCTCCTCATTGGCAACAGTCCTATCAAAAGGAGACCAGATTGTCGCCTACCAGATGAGCACATCATCCGCGCTAGGCGCCCATATCGCCCGCCTGGCCGTCCACCCTGACCTGCAAGGAATAGGTTGTGGGAGAACTCTCATCACCAATGTACTACATTTTTTTTCTCAACGCGGGTTGGAGAAAGTGACCGTGAACACACAAGAGGATAACCTCCGCAGCCAGCAGCTCTATCGCTCCCTCGGTTTTCAACCCACAGGCCAGCGCTTCTCTCTCCTCGAAACCAACCTACCTTAGATCTGATATTCAGTTACCTGGGTAGCACTTCTCTGCCGTACGTTTTTGACCTGCGAGTCATTGTCTCGAGTCGACTTGATTCGTTATTGTGATCCCCAGCGCTGAACAGAACAGAAAGTTGATAAAAGCTGAACGCCTCCAGACTATAGCGACAACTCCCAAGGATCAAATATATAGACTTTTGTGACCTACTATGGTATGTTTTGAAGATATTTAATTTGGAGGAAATATGGGAAAACGGGAAGAAATCCGTGATAAACGTCAGCGTGAACAACGGAGGTCCCTTGTCGTTGCTACGCTTGTTATAGCAGGGGTCGTAATCCTCGTCTCTGCAATGGTTATCTTCCGCTCACAGGCCCAGGTCCAGAGCATTATCACTCCAACGGCCATTGATTTCCCACAGAATGAGGGGCTGGCGATGGGAGATCCGAATGCGCCAGTGGTCATCGAGGAATTCTCTGACTTCCAATGCCCTGCCTGTCAGTTATTCCACGAACAAACATTTGAGCAGATCGTAGATGAGTATGTTAGGACAGGGGATGTTTACTACATCTTCCGACCTTTCCCGTTCATCGGCAAAGAATCGCAGGCAGCGGCTCTTGGGGGTTACTGCGCAGTGGAACAGGGGCTCTTCTGGGAATATTCCAATATCCTCTTTGCCAACCAGATCGGTGAGAACGCGGGAAGTTTTTCGTCCGCGAGATTGGAAGCTATGGCGGATATCATCGGGCTGGATGCCGCATTCGCGAAATGCTTGCGTGAAGGACACTATCAAGACCTGGTTGACGCCGATTTTCAAGCTGCTCAGGACGCGGGGATCGATTCAACCCCCAGCTTTCTCATCGATGGTGTACTTGTGAACGGTGCTCTTGCGTTTGAAACCTTCCAGAGCTATATCGAACAAGCTCTATTAGAGAATTAAGCGCCAACCATTAGTAAGACCGAGCGGGTAATCAGCATTATGCCGGCGCCCGCTCTTTTGCCTACTTCACAAATCGGATAATTGCGCGGCCCCTCGCTCAGTATAACCATCCCTTCGGTGTTACTTCACATTACATCAAACCGAAGTATCGCAGGATAACAATCGCTACCGGAGTGATTACGAGTGCTGGCAAGATATTCGCCGTTCGTACCGGTCGCAATTCAAGCAGCGTCCCTATCGCCAAACAGATAAGAAGCACCCCACCTACGACTGAAAGCTCCGCCAGCATCACTGGATCGAAAAAACCCTCGATGTAAGCCGCAGCCAGCGTCAAGCCCCCCTGATAAAAGAGAATGATTACCGTCGAGAACAGCACCCCAACACCAAAACTGGAAGCCAGCGCAAGAGATGCAAAACCATCCATAACCGACTTTATCGCCAGCAATTCGTAATTTCCCGTCAGACCGTCCTGGAGCGATCCAAGGATTGTCATCGGGCCAACGCAGAAGAGCAGGCTGGCGGAGACAAACCCACGGATGAAACGATTGCTCTGCGTGACATCCCCCGAACCACTCGCGAAGCGTTTCTCTAAATAGGCGCCCAGCGAATTCAAACTCGCTTCCAGGCGCCACCATTCTCCGAGCATCACGCCGATAAGCAAGCCGATCAGAGGTAGAAGAATATCCTCCCCCTCTACGCTAGTGCCGCGGATGAATAACTCGGCGCCGATCGCAAGCGTAAAGACCCCCAATACACTGATCACACCCTCACGTATCCGCTCCGGAAAGCGGACGCCGAACAGAAGCCCGGCGACGCTGCCGATCAGAACCGTGGCAATGTTAATCCATGTCCCGGTCATCGTTCTCTCGATTTAGCGATCGTGGGTTTGTCTACGCCCGCGATCTCATTTTCCCAGAGGGAGAGCACGAAGCAAAGGCTGGAGAGTCGGTTCAAGTACGGCAATAAGGTCGGGTTTGAGAGCTTGCTCTCGTGATCGAGCCGCACGACTTGCCGCTCGGCGCGGCGCACAACTGTCCTTGCGAGGTCCAGTGCGGCGGCTGGAAGCGAATCCCCAGGCAGGATAAAATCATTCGGCATATTTACTCGGTCTCCGAATGAATGCACCTGTTCCTCGATCCATGTGAGCCGTGATGCCTCGAGACGTTGAAAACGCTCCTCCTCTCCAGGAACAGCGGCAAGCTCTACCATGATTGTGTAGAGATCCTTTTGTACTTCATGGATCACCGAAATCGTTTCCTCAGAATGCGCGGTCGCTCGAGATAACCCAAGTGCTGCTGAGGCTTCATCGACCGTCCCGAAGGCTGTCGGCCGCAGGTGATACTTGGGGACTCGCTCGCTGCCGAGTAAACCTGTCGATCCGTCATCCCCTTCACCAGAGTAATAATCAGACATATCCTGATTATAGTATCGCTTTGAGATTGGGGCACTCCTGGAATATAATCCGAATATCGAACGTGAAGGGGGAGCATTGAGGGGGTTTAACCTGATTCGTAAATGGAGTACCTTCCTGGCCGGCTTGCTAATGGGTCTGGCATCCACAGGGCTGATTCTGCTTCTCATCCGCCAACCGAGACAATACCCGATTGAACTCTTGCCACCGCCCACACTGGGTCCGTTGTCCATCCATGTGGCTGGCGCTGCTGAACGCCCGGGTGTTTATTTCCTGCCATATGGCTCAATCGTTCAGGATGCGCTCGATGCAGCCGGTGGACCGACGTCCAGCGCTGATCTCGACCGCATCAACCTGGCAGCCGACCTCGAAGATGGTCAGCGAGTCTATGTCCCGCAGATAACCACTTCAGGAACTTCAACGGGGGAGGAATTCCACCCCTCCGAGATCGACCCTGGGCAGATGATCAATATTAATACCGCCGGTGCCGCGGAACTCGAGCTACTCCCGGGGATAGGACCCAGCCTGGCGAAGGAGTCTAGTGAACAGTTCCCGCTTTTTCAACTTCTTTCATCTCACTTCCAGTATCCGGGATCCCTATGGGAAGCTGCAGGATTAGATCCTCCGAAGTATGTTGAACGAATGAGTGAGGACCCAATAAGGGCTCGTCAATTTTCACGTATGTTGTATGAGTTACATCACCCATTAGCGGAAGAAATCGCAAATCAGCTTGACATGAGTCGAGTCAATCAGCTTATGGACTTGGGTGGCGGCACTGGTGTTGTGTCAATGGCTTTGCTCCGTCGACATTCCCATCTAAGTGCTCTTGTTGTAGATTTTCCAGATGTATGTACTGCTGGGCGTGAACTCGCTGTAGAGAACTCACTTGATGATCGATTGATATTTCACCCAGCGGATTTCATTCACGATTAATTACCCACTGGTTTTGATATGGTAATAGAGTGCGATGTGGGTGTTTACAACGAAGAATTGTTCAAGAAGGTCCAAGAGGCTTTAAGTCCAGGTGGCCGGTACGTAATAATTGATCAGTTTGCACCTGTAATAGGGATGGCTCCCTCTTCACGAATAGCGTGGGCCCTTCAAGGATCACTAAGAGACTCGGATTTCACATATCCCACCGCAGAAGAGATTGCGTCAAAGCTTGAGAATTCTGGATATTCCTTGGTGACAGTACGCGAATTACCAAAAACGGGTTCTGATATCTCGCAATTTACAGATGACATGTATCTCATAGAAGCACGTGTTTGATCACGACGCTTAACCACTCGCCGCCCCGTCCCGACCGGGATCGAGGGATAAGCGAGCGAATAACCTTCACGGGCGCTTCGCCTCACTATCACATTCCACTTCGCTTCGCCCCCTGCGGGGATGCTTCCTTACAGGATGCTGCGCGATCGCGAGGGGCGCAGAGCAGAACGGGGGACTTCGCCCCAAAAAAGCGGGAACTTCGCGGCTCGGAGTTGTTGGGCTGCGCAAGCGTGACACGACATACAAGAATATTCACACATCAATCTGGATAGGTAAATGAATCAAGATTGCAGCTTCCATCAACATCCTCCAATCTTGCCCGTGCAAACCAGGCATGTATAATCGCCTACGATGCCCGAACTGCCAGAAGTCGAAACGATTGCGAAAAACCTTCGTGAGGGGAACGGCTCTCCGCCGATCCCTGGTCACCGCATTGTCAGCTTCTCCACGGATTGGCCGCGGCACATCGAGCACCCCTCCTTGCGGTCCTTCAACAGACGGATAAAGGACCGCGAAATCGTCGACGTGAAACGACGAGGCAAGTATCTTGTTTTTCCACTCGACCATGAGACGCTCCTGATCCACCTGCGCATGAGCGGCGATCTACGCCTGGCTCCCAGCCAGGACCCGAAAGACCGTTTCGATCACACATTATTCAACCTGGATAACGGCTGGGACCTGCGTTTCAGCGACGCCAGAAAATTCGGTCGGGTCAGCCTCTACGCGGATCCCGAAGTGGTCCTGGGACGATTAGGCCCCGAGCCTCTCGCTCCAGACTTTACACATGATCAACTCGCGAATATGCTCCATGCACGAAAACGCCTACTGAAACCTCTCCTTCTGGATCAATCCTTCCTTGCCGGATTGGGAAACATCTACACGGATGAAGCCCTGCATCATGCCGGCCTCCACCCGCTCAGGAGAAGTGACCGCCTTACAAATGCCGAGGTTAAACGACTCTGGAGGAACATTCGTGAGTCACTCGAGATGGGCATACGCCACAATGGCGCCAGCATCGACTGGGTCTTTCGTGGGGGTGACTTTCAACAACATTTTCGTGTATATAAACAAGAAGGGGAACCTTGTTTTAATTGCGGGACACTGATCCAGCGCACAATCGTCGGTGGACGCGGCACGCACTTCTGTCCGCAGTGTCAGCAGGAGGACCAACTATGAACAGCCAACTGATGATCGGAATCCTACTAATCGCCGCTGGTATTCTTCTAGCGTTGGTGGCCTATTGGGTAATCTCAAGCAGCGGATCAGCCAAGGAATCGGAATCCGCGGATGAGACAAATGGTGGAGAAGATCCCGATGCAGGCGTGATCGAGACGGATATTCCGGGTCCTTTAACGTTGGACAACGAAGATATCTCCGACGACATTCCTGAGCTGCCGGCATATGTGCAAGCCTCAAACGAGCAGGATGGTCTCGAGACAACGGATGAGATCGCTCCTGAGCAGCCCTCTTTGGCGGATACTAACTCCGGATCGGAAGCTCTATCACCCGACGGAGGAGAAGATGAAGAGGAGCAAGCCGACAAACCAGGCCTACAACCGCAAGCTGGTCCGCGGATATCCATCGCCACGCTCCTTCGCGATGATGTGACCGGACAGTTGATCGTGAAGGTCGGGGACACAGAGTATCATAACCCTGACGACCTTAGAGCATCCAACGATTGGACCCGCGTTGAGTTTGCCGCCTCAGACCTCCAAACCTGGATATTAAAGGATGCCCCGAGCTATCCAAGGGTTGAGCGCGAGCCGGAAGCTGTTGAACCGAAACCCATGAGTATGATCGAACAAATAAATGCCATTCTTCAGGAGAAGATCGAATCTTCGGGCCGTTCTCATCTTGGCGTACGCCTACTGGAGAGCCCCAGCGGAGCCGCACGCGTTCTAATCGGTGTGCAGAGCTATGATCTCGCCGACGTTCCCGATGAGGATGTCCGACAGCTCATTCAGGAGGCGGTTGCCATCTGGGAGGCGGACCAATAATAATTCAATCCAGATAAATCGGTGTGAGGTGCTTTCGCCCGTTTTCTTTGACAAGACGGGCGATTGTTATTTGAGGGTCGTGCTGGAAGAAAAGCCAGGCTTCATTTTCCAATGCCCAACGCTGCCAGCGCAGTTTCGTGCGAATATTCTCCAAGGGGTAGACATCGTAGGCGGTGAGCCATGAAGTGCGCGCCATTTGTACGCCGTAGGAGGCCATATCCGCTACAAAGAGGCCTCGCCAATCACCATCCTGCAAGAGGACGGATTGATGGCCGCGAGTATGCCCTGGAGTCACAACACAGTGAATACCATCGGTTACACTGGTGTCACCATGAAGAAGTTTAAGCCGCCCTTGCGTGAGAAGTGGTGCAAAATTTTGCGTAAAGTAAGTCCCCCGAGTTCGTTCATCGGGATGACTTGCCTCCGCCCATTCCATCCGCTGCACCCAATACTCTGCCCGTGGAAACACCGGTCTTATTTCTCCATCGATCAGCCCGGTATTCCCGGCGCAGTGGTCTGCATGCAGATGGGTATTAATCACGATATCAACATCATCTGGAGCCACACCTAAAGAAGCGAGATGCCCAATAAGCCCGCCCCCCTCTCGCTCCAATCCCCATTGCAAAGCCGCATCTTCCGAGAGCTTATCCCCGAGCCCGGTATCTATCAGAATGGTCTTTCCCTGCGAACGGACCAACAAGCAGTTCAAGACCATCGGAATCAAGTTGTCAGATGTTGGCTTTATATGGCGTTCAAAGAGATTGCGAGGGACTAATCCAAAAGGACCGCCGGCATCTACCCAAACGGTACCATCGTTCAGGACAGCGATTTCAAGCTCACCAATCCTGTGCATAGCTCCTACTGCATCCAGAACATACTGACGAACTCCGACTCTAATTGACTAATCCTGCGGGGGTCGAGAAAGGCCGCTTGAGCCGCAGTTAATGTAAATCCCTTCAACGACTCTAAAGACAAGCCCAGATGATCGATGGCGTGTTGACACTCGAGGGACAGCGTGGTGCCGAAGATAGAGGGGTCATCCGTAGTCAGAACAGTTCGTAACCCCGCATCAATCATCTGCGGGAGTGGGTGTGCATCAAGCGAGGGAACAACCCCGGTGAGATAATTGCTGTCTATACTCACCTCGAATGGAATTCCTCTCTCGCGTGCCAGAGACGTAACTTTCGGGTCATCCAGGACACGAATTCCATGTCCGATACGATCCGCCCCCAGCTCGACAATTGCCTGGTACACGTTTTCCGCACCGGTCCACTCTCCAGCATGGATGGTCAGTCCAAGTCCGGCTTGTTTTGCGCTTGCCAAAATCGACTGAAATGGCTGGGCGGGAAACTCGACCTCATCACCGGCAAGATCCAACCCAACAACTCCATCCTTGATATGGTCCGCCGCAATTCGAGCCGCTTCCTCGGCGATTTCGAGCGATTCGTGACGGTTTACGCTGACAATCAACCCGACTTCAATCCCGTGTGCTGAGGCAGATTCTGCGGCGGCGTCTATCACCCACCGCGTCACATCTTCCAGATCAAAAACACCGGATTGAGCCAGCGCGGCCGGGGTGAAACGCAATTCGAGATAGCGCACTTGGTCTCGTGCAGCGTCCTCGACAGCTTCAACCGTGATCCTCTGAATAATATCCGGTGAGCGCAAGAGTAGGCGGATATTCGCAAATTTTAAGAGGAAATGCTCGGAGTCTTTTGGATCCTCATCGACAACCTGTACGAGCCTTTGTAGGGATTCAATGTCTTTAGGAAGCGGAAGGGAGGCCTCGCTCACAATTTCGATCATCGTTTCGAGGCGTATTGAACCCTCGAGATGACGATGGAGGTCAATCTTAGGCAGTTCCAGTACTCTCTTATCTATCATTGTGGAATGATCCTTCAACTGGCTTCCTTGCCCACCCTGGAATAGAGCGGGGATTGAGACATCACCTAGTAATATCTTATCCGCAGCGACCAGCAAGACGAGCGTTCTGACACCAGCGTTAGCAATCTGGCTAAGAGACTACTTGCGTTTGCGCTTGCGTTTGCGCTTCTTGCCTGACTTCCCAGTAGGGCTATCGGGCTTGTCATCATCGGCTACCGGCTCCCTGGGAGCAGGCGCCTGCTTTGGAGCTGTTGAAGAGCTCGGTGTGGTTCGCAGCCGGAACATATGGGCGACAACACCAGCCCGAATGGAAGCCAGGAGTACGTTAAAGAGGTCGAACGCCCGGCTCTTATACTGCACGAGTGGGTCGCGTTGACCATATGCCTCTAAGCCGATTGAAGTCCTGAGCGCCTCCATCTGCGTGAGGTAATCCACCCACTCTCGATCACCCACAGAAAGGAAAAGTTCTCTGTGGGCACGTGCCAACGCCTGGCTCCCCAACACATTGGAGATCGTCTCTTGTGCATCCGCGGATAAGGATGAAAGTGGACCTTGCCCGGCGTATTGATCGAAGACTTCCTGCCCTAGTACGGCTCGCAATTGATCCTGGGACCGCGATTCCAGTTGATCCAAATTCGATCCGGCAAGCCGTGAGAATGCTGCTTTCCCAAGCAGCTTTTTCAAGGATTCCTGAGCGCCTTCAAAGTGCCGTACAACCTGGTCCGTGAGTTCCTCCGGGTCGCGGTCTGAGATGAGATTAGCAGCATAAAATGGATAGGTTAGGCGGGCTACCTTAACCGACTGGCGTTGATGTGTTTTCCGATCGAAAAAGCTGCGCTGACCGTAGCTCATCTGGATCAGAAAACGGATTCTTTCCCGCGCTTCGAGCGTTGCATTTTCCCGTAGGGCATTCCGCAGATCTGTCTCGATTTCACCCAAGATCCGCCCTGAACGAGCTTCCCATACACTCTCTATCGCGTTTTGCAGATCTTCTGATGCTTGATCCCAATCGATTGATGCTGAGACGCTTGGCTGCAGATTCAAGCCTTCCCCAATCCTGCGCTCAACAGCCTGTATCAAGCCCGCCCAGATGCGTAAGCCGAAGCTGGCCTCGACCATCTCCCGGATTCGCCGCTGGAAACTTTGCGGATCTTCGCGCACCTGCTGCAAAGTTTTATCGTCCATCTGAATGCGTAAACCTGCCGCTTGCTCGACCGCCTCCAGTAAACCGCGAGGATCGATGGCTCTCCCCTCTTCTTCGGCTTCAAAAATCGCAGCATCGACAGCCATTTCTGCGAATTCGACACGCTGCTCAACCTGGTCATCCAGACGCTCAAGCGCATGAGTCAACTGCTCGTCAACGGCTCGCTGCAAGTGAATTTTATTTGCTTCCAACGATCCTCGAGCGATTTCAAGGAGATTCTCTTTCAATTCATCCGCCTGGGAAATACCTGCTAATTGAGCGATGAGTTCGCTCAACATGAAGGATGGATAGGGTTCGTCGCTCTCAAGCCCAATTGTTGGTTGTGTCTCCTCCAGCCACGCCAGCAGCTTCCAGGGTCCTTCGGGATCGGCAAGCGTAATCTGGACATGCTCTTCAACCTCAGTGCGCAGCATAGAGGCGATATCATCGCTTAAACTGTCTTTCGTGAAGACCCGGTTGCGTTGATTGTAGAAAACCTCACGCTGTTGATTGAGTACATCATCATAATCGAGAAGGTGTTTACGAGTGTCAAAATTCGCACCCTCAACCCGAGTTTGAGCTTGTTCGATCGTGCGATTCACAATGTTATGAGCGATCGGAACAGCATCATCGATATTAAAGCGCTGCATGAGATTCGCCACTTGTTCGCCGCCGAAAAGGCGCATTAACTCGTCTCCCAGGGAGAGGAAGAACTGCGAAGAGCCTGGGTCGCCCTGCCGGCCCGCGCGACCACGCAGCTGGTTGTCGATGCGCCGTGATTCGTGCCGCTCTGAACCAATCACATGCAGACCACCGGCATCCCAAACACGCTCGGAATCCTCTATGAAGTGTTTCAGCTGCTCGATTTCTGCTTCGTAGATTCCAATTGCATCCTTATCCGCCTTCGCCAGTGCGTCGAGCCGCTCGCCCAAACTCATATTCTCAGGGTTCTGAACCCCGATCCGCCGCAAAACACGATTCACCGCGGCGAGGATTTCCTCAGCTATTTCACCGCCGAGCTTGATGTCTACACCTCGCCCGGCCATATTTGTGGCGATGGTCACCGCCCCCAAGGATCCTGCCCAGGCGATGATGGCTGACTCCTCATCATGCTTTTTCGCGTTCAAAACATTATGTGGAACCCCACCCTTCAGCGCTTCAGTCAGCCTCTCGAGATCAGATGGAGCAAGTTCTAAGATCGTCAATAATCGCTCGAGATTCTCCTCGCGGGTGGGATTGAGTGAGACGTCCAAATCACGAGCGAAAGGACGCAGAATGGGGGTTTTAACTTCGGGAAGCGGATGGTAGAGAGGTTTCAAAGCATCGACGCGCATACCATCATCGGGTATATCGTGCGCCTCCAAGTAAGCATCACGAAGGATCTGGATGTTGGCCAGGGTTTGAAGCGCATCTGCCCGCAGGCGTGATGAGAGACGTTCTGAAAGTTCCACAGAAGTCGTTCCAACGAGGAGTGGTTGGCCTAGAATGTGCCGCCGTAAAATCTCCAGGGTAACCGCCCGGAGCTTCGCTTCTTCGGTTCGAAAAACGATATCTGGGTAATCTTTACGGCGCCAAAACACCGGGTTTTGATCCTGGTCATCCACACGGGTGTAGTAGCTGAAACTGCTGCCGTTATCAGAATAAGCAATTTCATTCAGATCCGTGCCTGGCTGCATTACGATGAATTCCAGATTGGTTGGAAGCGGGATCACATCAACATCGTATATTTTGCTGAACTCCTCGGCTTCCGTCACAGCAGTTCCCGTCATGCCCGCCAGCTTCTCGTACATACGGAAGTAGTTCTGCAAGGTGACCGTGGCATAGGTTACATTTTCTTGCCGGACGCGAACTCCCTCTTTGGCCTCAACTGCCTGGTGCAATCCGTCTGACCATCGCCTGCCAGCCATCATGCGGCCGGTGAATTCATCCACGATGATTACGCGGCCAGCTTGAACGACGTAATCCTTATTCCGTTTGAAGAGATGCTCTGCACGCAGCGCCTGCTCCAGATGCCCGAGCAATCGAGCCTGCTCCGGAGTAATGTCCTCCGGGCGATCTGGATCGCGAATTGGTGTCTTGAGCAGCTGCTCGACGTGGTCCTCGCCAATCTCAGAAAGCGCCACTGTCCGGTCCTTCTCACTGACCTCAAAATCCTCGGTGTTAAGTTGTTTAACCACTTGGGCCATCTGGACGTAGAGCCCGGGGTCGTCATGTGAAGGGCCGGAGATAATCAAGGGTGTTCTGGCTTCATCGATGAGGATGTTGTCCACCTCGTCGAGAATGGCGAAATAATGCCCGCGCTGCGACCGCGCTTCGAGCGTACGGGCCATGTTATCCCGCAGGTAATCGAAACCAAATTCGTTGTTGGTTCCATAGGTCACATCAGCCGAATACGCTTCTTTACGGTCGACCAAGCGCAGTTGATGGACATCCTCCTGGACAGATTCCAGGACAGGATCGTAGAGAAACGCCTTGCGGCCATGCTCGGTTCGGGAAGCTTCTTGCAGTATCCCAATGCTCAATCCTAGAAAGTGAAAAATTGGACCCATCCAGCGTGCATCGCGCCGCGCAAGGTAATCGTTAACGGTGACCAGATGAACGCCCTGTTCTACCAAGGCGTTGAGGTATATAGGCATCGTGGCCACCAGGGTTTTGCCTTCCCCCGTCTTCATCTCGGCGATCTGGCCTTGATGGAGGACGATTCCGCCAACAAGCTGTACATCGAAATGCCGCAACCCAACCGTGCGAATCGCAACTTCACGCACAACCGCAAAGGCTTCAACGAGCAAGTCGTCGACAGTCTCGCCCTTCTGCAGGCGCTCCTTGAATTCACCGGTTTTTGCTTTTAACGTCTCGTCTGAAAGAGCCTGCAATCCTGGTTCAAGAGCGTTGATCTCATCTACCATCTCTCGGTAATGATCCAGCATCTTTTTGATGGGATCGCCGCTGATGACTTTCGCAATATTCTTAAACATACCTAATAACCTCTTCGGGCGAGATTATAGCATAGGGGTTGCCAGCGCTGAGTGATAGCCGCGGTGATGCGTTGTCACTCTGATGCGAAGCGCAGAGGTGGCGACGGGAACCTCAGTATGACATCTTCCCATCTTAATCAGGTTGACTTACAACTTAGACACATCCCCCGGACTCCTGCGAAGACCTAAAAACCCATCCCTTGACGCCTGAATGCTTGAGAATACAATAGGCTCAAGGGGCGGTGGCGGAATTGGCAGACGCCGGGGACTTAAAATCCTCTGAGGGAAACCTCGTGTGGGTTCGACTCCCACTCGCCCCATCAAATCAAGCCTTGAAATGCCGCACTCGTGATCGGAATCTGTGAATAGATTTTGGGCAAGCCCTGTGTAGCTATTAAGCGGAGGTTGATCATGGAAAAGGGAATCCGGACCTTTGTACTGGTTATAGCATCGCTTTTGCTGGTTGGCTGCACACTGCCCGGCGTATCTGCTCCCACACCCTTCACATTTCCAACACCTAACCTTACCCACACCTCCATCTTCGCCGAGATCCCGACGTCTACCAATACACCGTCGATCCTACCGCTAGTTCGAACGGAGACCGCCACACCAAGCGGCCCAACCCCCACAACCAATCCGGCGGTGACGAAGACTCAAACTCCCAACCTCACACCAATCCCAACGGATACTCGCCCGAATGGCTCTCCCGTGACTGCGGTTTACTTGAACGCAGCTCCGGTGATCGATGGGGTGCTTAACGAGTGGTCATCGACTGCCTATCGTGCAGAAAAAACTGTTCCCGGTGCTGGCTCGAATTGGACCGGTCCTAGCGATCTTTCTGCCACATACTACATAGGCTGGGATGCGAATGCCCTCTACATCGGCGTAAGCAGAACCGACGACATAATCGTCCAGATTTCAACAGGCTACAATATGTATAAAGGTGACGATGTCGAAATTCACCTCGATGTAGACCTGCCCGGCGACTACTCCTCTGTAACCATGACTGCTGATGACTACCAGATGGGCCTCTCGTCAGGCAACTTCGGAACACTCACAGAAGAGGGTTACCTCTGGTTTCCGCGAAGCCTGCAACGGAGCTTATCCACCGTCGAAATGAAAGCTCGGAGCACGACGGCTGGCTACGACATGGAAGCGAAAATACCCTGGTCCGTGTTTGGAATCAACCCTGTAGAAGGTGACCGCTACGGTTTCGCACTCTCGCTTTCGGATAACGATTTGCCGGGAGTAGCAGCATGGCAATCCATGGTATCGGGCGTATCGACGCGCAGGGTGGTCAATCCAACAACCTGGGGTACCCTGATTCTCGCCAGCCCAACAGCAAAGTAAACCCCAATTTACGCCACCATCTGCAACGTAGTGTGAATAATTGCATTTAATCGAGAACGGGCCAACACATGGGTCTGCACCTACGATTTATTTCTGAGGGGGGCTGACATAGAGGATGTTTCAACGCCTTTAAATACGGAGTCCGGAGGTTAAGCTCCGGTCGGATTAGGGCAACGTAATTCCGATACGTCACCCACATTATTTCGATGTGCGCTTAAAATAGTACGGAAGCCAACTCGTTCCGATACCGCTGCGTTAACGTGTCTTGATCGCCGATGATCGCGAACAGCGACAACAGCACTTGTTTGGGTAAGCCATCACGGAAATCTTTTTGTTCACGCAAGATATCGAGCATTCCATCCATCGCTGCTGGAAGATTGCCAAGACCTATCAAGCGCGCAGCCTGATATAACTCGGCCGCGAGCGGGTCTTCCAGATCCCTCGTTCCAATCTCTTCAACCTCGGCAAGCAGGGCTGCTAGCGTTTTGTGCCGCTCTGCAGCTACCCATTCATTGCCGGGAGGAAAAATCTCAATTATACGCAGAGCCTCTTCGCCTTTTCCCTGCATGAGCAAGCTCTCAAGTAAGCCCAGTGCAGCTGGCGCATTGGTCTCATCCTTTTCGAAACTCTCGCGGAAACTGGTTTCAGCCTGTTCCCAATGATGAGTCACAAGTAAGCTGCGTGCGGTTTCAACCGCAATTTCAGCTTCGCTCGGCGCTAGGTTACCGATGAAACTCCGCACAACCGGTTCCGGCTGCGCACCTAGAAACTCGGTTTCGACCTGGCCTTGTTTAAACGCCTTGACCGCAGGGATGCCCTGGACGCCATAGCGAACAGAGAGACCTGGGTTTTCGTCGACATTAACCTTCGCTAAAAGAAAACTTCCCCCTGCTTCAATCGCCAACCGCTCGAGCAGCGGACCCAGAGTCCGACATGGACCGCACCATGGCGCCCAAAAATCTACAACGACGGGAATTTCATGAGATCGAAGGATCACTTCGTCCTCGAAAGTCGCTTCATCTACGTTCAGAATATATTCGGAAAAGCTCAAATCGTGCTCCTCTTTCGGTTCACATAGATACTACTACACACTCGTTAGTGCTTTATTAGCGTCTCGATCTCTTATTGGTTTTACTTCATCGAGATTAACTTACTGCTTGGTTAATATTCTTCGTCCGGCTCAATCCCTGCTCCAGGCTGCTCAATGCGCAGGACCTCGCCATGTATGTTAATCACAACCCGGAAACCCATCATCCCCAGATACGTGCGCATGTCCTCAGGTAAACCGCTCTGAAGTAAAGCATCAAATTGGGCATCCATGTTATGAAGTGATGTTTCGATCGCCGCTTTCGTGAAGATGTCCTCCTGACCGATCATCTGCATCGTTCCCTTACTGATGATGTCCTCGTGCCCCTTAACCATCTCCTGCAAGTGATCGAGGACCTGCTGATCGACATGTTCGCTTTCGATATGGCGAAGGAAACCGCCGTCATCGACGATATAAAATGACTCTCCGCCGACAAGAACGTTATCTACCGCCCTGTCATCTTCATCAACAACCAGACCTGCAAATAGTGAATGTTGTGCCATCATCAGTATTTATCCCTGAGAGCTGAGTGATCAGTGCAAATCGCAAATGCTATTAGCGCTTACTTTAATACTGCTCCTTATCTCTTTGAGAGATCGATGATAAATAATCTTACCAAACCAAGTAGATATTAGGGAAGCATTTCCAGGTGACGATGGATCAGCCGATTCCAGGAACTCTTCCACCTTGGATGGTAGATGTTGGGGATTCAGATTGTACTGCGTAGGGTTGGAAAAGAATCGTTTAGGGATGAATGTTCACCAGCGTTCCGATCGAGGCGAAGCTGAAAAGCCATTCCGCGTCCGGAGTCCACAAGTTGATGCAGCCATGGCTCATCGGGACCCCGAAGTTGTTATGCCAATAGGTCCCATGGAGTGCATAACCCTTGTAGTAATACATCGTATATGGGACGCCGGGCAGGTAATAACCGGGGCCAGCCATGGCGGTGGAGTATAGCTTAGTGTACACGCGATATTGGCCAGTTAGTGTTGGATGAGCTGAAGTTCCGGTTGAAACGATGAAGCTCCTCACAAGATTATTTCCGTCGAAGGCAGTCACCCGCTGCTCGCTTAGATCCACGTCGATCCACCGGCCTTCATTCGCCAATTGATCGTGAGGGATATTGAAGGTCGAGAGGTACGAAAGGGCATGAGTGGGCGTTACCGTTGGTGTAGGCGTTGCTGTCGGTGTCGCTGTTGCCGTCGGTGTTGCCGTGGGCGTATTCGTGGGTGTTGGCGTCATCGTCGCTTTCGCCAATGGCTGTTGGTAGATTTGCGGCTGCAGAGCGGATGCGGGTGCGCCTCCCAACCAGATCCCTACTCCAGCGGCTAATACCACCGAAGAGATAAAGACTCGTCTGGGTAAGATCCGCCGTTGGGCCAGAACATCAAGAGGCGTAATTTTCGGAAGGAGATCCTCGGGTATCCGCGCTTCCCGCAGCGCAGCTTTTCGTTCTCCTGAAGGTAGGCGCCGAATCAGCCAGCGTATCGCTTTTTTCGCCGGTTTACTCTTCGGGTTGATTTCCAATGCGCGCGCCGCGTATGCCAACCCTGCGCGTGGCTCCGACACTGCAGCTAAAGTAAGCCAGCCTTTTTCAGAAAGCGGATCGCGCTTGACCGCCAGACGCGCATATCTCCTCGCCTCGGAGATGTCACCCCGGCGGAGCGATGCATGCGCTCGGTCGGATGGATCCATCGATGGATCCTGTTGGCCTGAATCTGCCGGACTCATGGCGTAGTCTCCCACGGGAGGCTGGCGGGTTCATTATTCACATAGCAAAGTATGCCGTCCGCGATCCCTCGGGCCGCTTTCTCTGGCTGAGAAGTGAGGAAATCCCGATCGAGATAGAGAAATCCAGTCTCGATGATCGCTGCCGGTGTCTGGCCGTGGATCTCGCGGAAGGTGTGATATTCCGTCATGTCGCGTGTGATGCTGCCTGCATGGAAATTTAAATCGGTCGCCCTGTGATATCGATCAATAATGCAATCGACCAGCCGTTGTGATTTATCTGGAACAACTGTGTCTTGCGCGCTTACAACTTTATATCCGGTCGCATAGTCGTTAATTGGGATGCAGGAATCGGCATGGATGGAAACCAACGCCACCGCCCGATATTCAAAGAGCCGCGAGTCGAACTCCTCTAGGATATCTACTTGCAGCCCTGCTGCCTCGAGCGCTCGTGCGGTAAGGTTTCCCACGTTGGTATTAACTTCCAACTCCGTCAAGCCATCCTCGCAAACTGCCCCCGTATCACCGCCGACTGTATTCGGGTTAATCCCTGAATGCCCTATGACCAATCCTATTCGTAGTTCGGTCTCCTCCGGGGCAGAGGGTACAAAAGCTGAAGGACCATTCTCCTGTGCCCCACCTTCCAGGGCAGCCGCGAATTGATTCGCCAGCTCCCCGGGGTTCAAACTGGTGGGTGTCCATGCTGTAAAAAGCGTCGCTAGGATTCCGGCGGTGATAAACGTCACCGAAAGATGGCGTAGAATTTGGTGTGTTATCGGCTGCTCGTTGGCATCCGTACTGCGGAAGGTGATAGGACTGCGCATGCCTCGGTTCTCTCAAATAGGTGGCTTGTCATTATATCAGTGGAAATCACATCAAACTACGTGACTCAAGTACCCAGGCGCATGTTTGATGGGTTGGAACAGAAATTGCAGGTAACTAACTTTACATAAAGCAACACCGACCCCACTCAAGTCTTCCATTTTGAACAACGGCTTCTCTCTTCCACATGAGCGGCGTACGAACTGACCACCCAATCACACATTATCCATACCGCAGACTGAATGGCGCATTCAAGAGTAGAATGGGAGAAGCTAACGAATCGAAATCTGAATCATGCATAAGGGAAGAATATGAAAGACACATTCAGCGAACGAAGCGAACTTACACATCCAGAGTTTCAGCGCTACTCACGCCATCTCCTACTGCCCGAGGTTGGCCTTCAGGGCCAGGAGAGACTTAAAGCATCGTCGATCCTCATCGTAGGTGCAGGCGGCTTGGGTTCGCCCGTCTCCATGTATCTCGCTGCAGCGGGTGTTGGACGAATCGGACTCGTCGATCACGATGTTGTCGAATTAACTAACCTGCAGCGCCAGATTATCCATGGCACTTCTTGGATCGGTAAGCGGAAGGTTCTCTCCGCCCGGGATCGCTTGCTCGACATCAACCCGGAAGTCGAAGTCGTCGTATTTGATGAACCATTCACTTCCGAGAATGCTGAGCGGATATCCGAACCTTTTGATTTGCTGATCGACGCCTCAGACAATTTCCCCACTCGCTATCTGATAAATGATCTCTGTGTCCTGACTGGGAAAGCGAATGTTTCCGGCTCGGTCTCGCGTTTTGACGGGCAAGTCAGCGTGTTCTGGGCGGAGAAAGGTCCTTGCTACCGCTGCCTTTTCCCCGATCCCCCGCCGGCGGGATTAATCCCATCTTGCGCCGAGGGTGGTGTTCTCGGCCTGCTTCCGGGAACAATCGGGACTCTCCAGGCGACGGAGGCTATCAAGCTGCTGCTCGGAATCGGGACGCATCTCATCGGTACGCTGCTCATCTATGACGCCCTGGATATGCGCTTCGAGATGGTTAAATTAAAGAAGAACCCTGAATGCCGGGTCTGTTCGCAAAACCCATCTATTACACAGTTGATTGACTATGAGGCTTTCTGCGGTGTTCCCGGGCACGACAATGACGAGAGCAGCCATGAACCCGATTGGGAAATCGAGCCTTCCGAGCTTGCCGAGAGGCTGGCAACCGGCGAACCCATCCACCTGATCGACGTGCGTGAGCCGCACGAGCTGCAAATCTCCGCCCTCCCCAACGCCGACTCCATTCCCCTTGGTTCAATGGCGAGCCGAATAGAAGAGCTTGATGATGCTGAGGAGATCGTTCTCTTCTGCAGAACAGGTATACGCTCTACGCGAGCGCTGCGCCTCCTAGCCGGCGCAGGTTTCCAGAAAACTGTGAGCTTACAGGGTGGCATCAACGCGTGGGCGCGGCAGATGGATCCGACCCTTCCCGTTTATTGACCAAAGCCTCCAGGGATGTATAGAGCCGCGTTCTCCTGCGAACGCAGGGGGAAAGGTAAACCACACGCGCATTCACGTCGTAATGCATAATGAACAAACTCATGGTTTAATTCCCTCATCATAATTTGGAAAACTTAGATGGTAATCCTCAGGTGGTATATGTCTTTCCGCCCCCAAACCGCCAAAAAGAATAAACCAGGTCTTTGGTTCCTCGTTCCCATGCTTTCCGCTGCCCTCATCATCGGGTCCTGCGATTCCTTTCCAGGAATGATTCGGAATCCCGATCCACAACAAACCCAAAGTCCAACAACCCCTACCGTGGTCCCTACCAGCCCTACGCCTGCACCTGAAATCGAACTCATTTCTCTAAATCTGATCCCGGGTCAGGCCGCGGATTCGTGGCAGGTGATTGGACGGTTGATCAACGAAGCCGAGTTCCCACTTGGTGGAATTGCTGTCACCGTTACTTTACTCGGAGTAGAAGCGGGCGAATTGGATAAAGCGACAGTGCGGCCAATCCCCGCTAGTCTTTTGCCAGGTGAGGAGGCATTATTCGCACTAGATTTTGAGGGGACCATAGCAGTGGTTGATACGACCACCGAGATCTATGCTGAGCGAATCCCACGCATTCGACGTATTCAGGGAGAAATCGATGACACAACCTGGCAGATAAACCCTGAGGGTAATACTGTGATCCTCGGGCAAATCACGAACCCTGGTATCTCTCAAATAAAGTTGCATGACCTCGCCGTTCTCCTGCTTGATGAAAACCAGGAACCGATTGGTTATGCCAATCTTGTGGCTTCTGCCTCACACATTCCCCCGCGCGAATCGTCACCCTTTATCGCTTTAGCCGATGGGGGCTTTGAGCCTGACGAACTGGTCTTCTTCCAGGATATGGTTGTCGACACATCACCTTCAGAACCAGATCTTCAATTTCTAGAGCCGCCAGCACTCCAATTCACAGACCAGGGTGTGCCGTTCTTTATAGGCTCCATCCATAACCCCTCCTCCGATTGGGTATGGGCTTCTGGGCTGCTCGTTTTAGAAAACCAGGATGAACTAATTGGGATTGCACCAATCAACCCTCCGCTCCCCATTCGACCCGGCGGGATTCACTCATTCACTATCCAACAATTTTGGGGGATCTCTCCTGAAATCCTCGCCTCCGAGGATGCGATGCTCACTCTGAATGTCCACGCATTGGTTGAAGGGATTGCTACCCTACCTGCGGACGAAACGGTTTCGCTGCTTGAGTTGAGTGTTTCGCAATATGAAGCCCTCGGCTCAATAGTGTTCTTGCGCGGGGTGATAATCAACCCTAACGATACACTCATCAGAGAACCATCTATTTATACGACAGTGCGAAATGAAGATGGTCTTATACTTTCGGCTGGATGGGTTTCCCCCGCCGAACTACTTGGACCTGGAGAGGCGAGCGATTTCGAATTATCACTTTTGTTGCCGCGAGGGGCTGATCCAGCGATGCTCGAGTATGATGTGATCGCCCTCGGCTTGAATGCGGATGAGGTTGGCAGCCATTAAGATCCATAGTGGTTTCCCCCTGTGCAGCCCGAGGACGAACTAGGACGTCGCCAAAGCGGCTAATCTTACTGTCACCCATCTGAGGCTCTATTGAACAACAGATTGTCCTATCCCTTTAAGGTAGTGTCTTCCAAGCCGCGCGGATTTGGCGGGTTCCCTTTCGCAGGTTACAATTGGGGTGAACCTTACACAGGAATTGAGCGTAGATCGTGACGGGAAACCAGGCAAAAATTCTCATTGTGGATGATGAACCCGATACCGTCGGGCTCATCGAATTAACGCTGCTTCCTGCAGGGTATGAGCTCTCACTCGCTTACAGCGGCGAAGAGGCGCTCAATAAGCTTCGTGAGGAGACGTTTGATCTTCTGCTCCTCGATGTAATGATGCCCGAGATCACAGGTTTTGATGTTATCCGTTTACTCTCGGAAGAGAATAAAGCCATTCCCCCGATCATATTTCTGTCGGCCAAAGGTCAGCAAAAAGATATCGACGAGGGAAACGCGCTCGGCGCCGCAGGATATCTTGTCAAGCCTGCCACCCGCGGCCAACTCATCGACGCGATCGGTGCCGCCCTATACGAGGCAAAAAGATAAATGGAATCCGTTGATTACAATCTCGATCTTATCGAAGCGATGCTGGATGAAATCGAAGATTTTCTCCTCTCAGCGGATATTTTCTGGCCACTAGCCAAACGCTCCAAACCTGATTCACCCCCCTTCCCCCGCCTCAGCACGGGGGGATTACTAATAACTCAGGACGAATGCCTGGCACAAGAAGCTGAGATGAACTCCAACCAGAAAGTGCGGCATGCGAAACTGCAGCGCCAATGGAATGGGGTTCTTAATAAGTGGCGTAGTGCGATCGGGCGCAAATCAGAACGAGAGATGGGGATGCGCTTGAATTTGTGGCGAGCATATCTCTCCGACCTGGAAGAAGGAGGGGCTTCACATTTTGATTACCATCGAGAGACACGAAACCGAGTCCAATTTACACGTCTTCGAACGCTCACTGCGGGCAGCAGCAAGACTCTCGAGATGGAGAAAACGATTCGCTCCCTGGATGCTCGGCTGCTCAACCTGACGATCGCCAGCGCGTTCATCTGGGATGAACGCTTGCGTAAGACCTACCCGGAAGGAAATTTCGGGGTTCTCTACCGCCAACCACGAGAGAACAGTAAATAAGGCATGAGACTATTAACCACAATGGCGCCGGATTGACCGGCGCCTGTTTTCGTTATGGCGATGATTAGTTGACCGCGATCGTAATGAGCGGACCTCACACAGGAGTCTTTACTTCGCGTAATCGACTGCGCGTGTCTCCCGGATGACCGTGACTTTTATCTGCCCGGGATACTGCATCCCCTCTTCTATCTTCTTGGCGACGGTGCGCGCTAGGCGCGTCGACTCAAGATCATCGATATCTTCGGGGCGGACAATCACACGGATCTCTCGCCCTGCTTGAAGCGCGTAACTCTGTGAAACACCGTTGAATGAATTTGCGATCTCTTCCAATGACTTGATGCGCTTTACATACTGTTCAAGACTCTCACGCCTGGCTCCTGGTCGAGCTCCGCTGATTGCATCCGCCGCTTCGACAATCACCGCCTCTACAGACTCTTGTTCTATATCACGGTGGTGGGCTTCGATGGCATTCACTACGATTGGATTGACGCCGTAGCGGCGGCAGAATTCCGCTCCGATAGCTGCATGAGTCCCCTCCACTTCGTGGTCCATCGCTTTACCGATGTCATGAAGCAGCCCTCCAGCCTTGGCGATTTCTACATCTGCGCCCAACTCCGCAGCGATCACTGCCGCGAGTTGTGACGACTCTATAGCGTGAGCGAGCTGGTTCTGGCCATACGAAGTGCGGAACTTCAATCGGCCGAGCTTCTTAATGATTTCCGGATGAAGTCCGGGAACACCTGCTTCGAAAGAGGCGCTTTCGCCCTCCTCCACGATGAGCCGCTCAACTTCTTTTCTTTGTTCGCTGACGATCTTCTCAATCTGGGCAGGATGGATACGCCCATCCAATACAAGCGCTTGCATGGAGCGCCGGGCGACCTCCCGTCGGACAGAGTCAAAACACGAGATTGTCACCGCCTCAGGCGTATCATCGACGACCACATCCACTCCAGCAGTTTGTTCGAACGCTCGGATATTCCGTCCGTTCCGGCCGATGATGCGGCCCTTCATATCGTCTGAAGGCAAAGAGACCGCGGATACTGTAATTTCGGAAACATGGTCCGATGCCACCCTCTGTATTGCGTCGGCGATCAGATGGCGGGCACGTTTATCACCTTCCGCCTGCGCCTCTTCTTCAATCTGTCGAATAATCCTGACCATATCCGCCCGGGAATCCCGTTCTACTTCTTGAAGAAGCTGGGTTTTGGCTTCATCTCGGGTCATGCTGGAAACACGTTCGAGTTCAACGAGGATTTCTGCAAGGCGATCATCCAGCTCGTTCGAACGGCGGTCTACATTGCTCTGACGTTTATTTACAATTTGTTCGCGCTTCTCCAGTTGATCGAGTCGGCGATCATTATCCGCTCTTCGCTGCTGAAGACGCTCATCTTCCTTCGAGAGTTCTGCCCTCTTGCGGCTAATCTCTCCTTCGGCCTCATCGCGTATACGCAGCGCTTGATCGCGCGCCTTTAACTCGATTTCTTTCGTCTGCGCTTGGGCTTCGTCAATCATCCGCTCGGCTTCCACCATGCGACCGCGCACAGCACGTTCAATCTGCAATTGACGCAGCAAGTAACCAATGACCGCGCCTGCAACCAGTGATATTACGATACCGATTATCAGTGGACCATTCACTTTTCTACCTCACTTTTCTCATCAGAACTGCAACCTTCATGCATCAAAATCGATAATGTGGAGGATATGAGTTCATAGGAAAAGCCGCGACGGGCGAGGAACTGTCTCAACCGACGATTGGAAGCTTCTTCCGAAAGATCACCGTAACGTTTGCATGCTTTTCTGGCTACGGTGAGAGCTGCTTCAGCCTCGTCGAACCCTTCAAGGGCAGTTTCTATCGCCTCTTTTGATAATCCCTTACCGCGCAGTTCGCTCCTAAGCATCCGCCCACTTCTTGGACGAAATATTTGCCGGTTATCAACCCAAACTCGAGCGAACTCAACGTCATCCACAAGGGACGCTTCTCGCAGCCTCTTTAGAACCCGGTCCTGCACATTGATCTCGATCCGGTTCCGAGAGAGCTTGTTAGCGATTTCCTTCTCGGAATGAGGTCGCCTTGACAGATAGCGTAACGCGCGTTCATAAGCGCGTTGTTCCTCATCCTCGTCTTTCAATCGCTCAATATCTGCTTCAGTTAATTCCTGTCCGACCTTTAAGCCGGCCGCAATAATCCGTTGAACTCCAAATTGATATTGATCATCAATAAATACGTTTACTCTGTTTTTCTTTTTCCGTTGCAATTTCAAGGCGGTAATCACTCCCGCCACGTTACTCACCTCCCATGAACACAAAAACCGCGAACCTTATTGGTTGCGGCTCAATGCAATGCTCACGAGATTTTCAAATCCCGAAATGACGATCTGACTCCGAATCACTCCACGCATGCAGATCGCATCATGGAGTGGGCAGGCTAGCTTTTGTTACACCCTCTTAGATGGCAAAATCCCACCTTTTTCACCTACCATCCTAACGTTGTTCTTCTCTATCGGTGCCAAATCTCATTTCAGAGATCTTTCGCAATGCTTTGGCCGCGCTTTATATAAATTGGATAACGCAGCACTATAATGATAACACGAGCTTCAATCGCTCGTCTCGCCTTCTCCTTCACCGCCGTCTTCTTCAAGATCGGCATCTTTCCTAATCCCCGCTTCGATCTCGGAAGCCATCTCCAGATTCTCGCGCAGGTAGTTCT
>CAYLOO010000017.1:0-34467 GCA_964385355.1 uncultured Anaerolineaceae bacterium | reverse complement strand
GCATGTCCGGTGGTGTGGGAGGGGGGAGCCGTGAGGTTTCCCCCTATCCCGATTGATTTAGATGATATTCACTGGACTTCAATGGTGGGAAGGGCATCCATAGAAGGAACCGGCGTTGCTCCCCAACGCTGGGGCTGCTCACCCAGAGGTAAAGGCGTGGGTTGAGCTTCAGATGGGTCGTAGCCGAGATAGGTCACGAGCGTTATGAGATAGCGCTGGAATAGATCGGCGTCCTGCACCATTTGAGCATCGCCTGTAACTGTAGAGACGCGTCGTAATTCTGCTTCGATTTCATATGCAAGCTGCCAGGCGTCCAAGTAACGTCCGTTATCCACGAGGTCGCTGATGGTCTTGAGCGCTTCTGCAGATTTTACGATCGTTGCATTGCGGCAGACCTCAATATCTTCGAGGGGGTTATTGCGCCCATCTTCTACGACGCGCATGGTAACCGCTTCATAGATCTCACGCGGTTTTTGTGCAAAGACGTCCATGTATTGAAGTGTGACTTCAGCAATGGTCATAGAACCCATCGAGCCGGATTGGCCATCAAGCCGTACCATGATAACCTGGCTGTCTCCAGCCCCCATATCCTGGAGCAGGACCTGGACACCCTCAGCAGGGATGCGACTGTCAAACCCGGTGACGGAAACCAATTTGGCCCCACTGGCTGGGCGGATGCTCACCCGGACGTCCGCAGCGACCTTCTCCACCAAGCCCTCCACTTCTTGCATGAAAACCTTCTCCATCTCTTGCGCGGAGTCGACGAAGTGGTAGGCGCCCTTTCCCTGCCGCGCCAGCGTGCTAAGCAAATGATCGTTCAGGTCATATCCGAGGCCGATGGTGGAAAGGTGGATCCCCTGATTATTATAGGCCAGGGCATCGGCAGCGATGCGGTCGGCGTTCGTGACGCCTTCATTGGCGATCCCGTCGGTGAGCAGGATGACCCGGTTACTAAAGCGGATATCGAAGTTCTCGTCCACCTGCTCCAGACCGAGTATCAAGCCTGCATGGAGATTTGTGGATCCACCTGGAAGCAATTTCTCAACGGTTTGTCGTATCCAACCCCCATTTCCCACATCCTGGGCTGGACGGATTAATCGCGCATCATCGCTGTAAGCTACAATGGCGACGATGTCATCGGATTGGAGTGAGCCCAGAAAGACCATCAGGGATTGCTTGAGGTAAGGCATCTTGTCAGATGAACTCATCGAGCCACTGACGTCGAGCACTAGGGCGAGATTCAAAGGTGTTCTATTCTCTGTCTCCGCATGCTGCGCCTGAAGACCAATCTGCAGCCAGATCTCTCCACCGCTTGCAGGTAGGTATGTATTCCCGAGGCGTAAGTCCAAGCCCAAGGGCTGGTTGAAAGGCTCGGGGAATCGCTGCTCATAGTAATTCAGATATTCGTTGACGCGTACAGATTCTGCTTGGACGATGACCCCTCGGTTGATCGCTCCGCGGCTTATGGATTTAGAAGCATCCGTCGCGGCGCCACAGCCACTTATGAGGGTTGCAACCAGGATGATCGCTAGGAACAGATTGGGTTGGGATATTCGTTTGAACATTGGAACCTCCTTGACTGATATGTGGCCAAATTACCTGTTCCTATTCTTTCTCGGAGCCGGTACACTTCAAGCATCAGTTGTGTTACATTGGGTGCAACGCAGCGCGCAACCCGGGATGGAATGACCGTGGATTCATTTTCTGAATTGTTATCGATGTTCGCCGAGCGAGCCGGCATTAGTGACGCCGAATTAGCTCGTCGTTTAGGTATAAGCAGGCAAACCATCTTCAGGTGGCGCGAGGGAGAAACACAGCGACCACGTCACAGGGAAGATGTGGTCAGACTTGCCGACGCTCTTCGCCTGGAACCGGAAGAGCGCGACCAGTTGTTTATCACCGCCGGTTTTCATCCTGATCGGGGCATCAATGGTGAAATTGGAACGGAAGAAGATTTCGAACCGCGGATAGGCAGAGAAGAAACACGATCTCCTGATATCGGAGAGGACAAGGGCTGGTTCAGGAAGGTCCTGGATGGTAAGAAAGCTACGTGGATCACAGCCGTGTCGGTAGGATTAATTCTGGTTATCTTAACCTTGGTCTTGAGTGGTGCGTGGATTGAATCAACGGGGATTAATAATCTCACTGGGCGCTACGCTTCAGAAGCAAGCGAAACACTCGTGGTCGTGAGCGAGTTCGCGAATTACGGCGGCGGGCAGATTGGATATAACATCGCGGGTAGGCTCGAGGAAGCGGTATACAAGGAATTTGAAAATGCCGATATTGGAAATGTCAGGGTTTTAAAAATAACAGAGATCGTTACGGACGAAGGGAGGGCAAGCGAGATCGGTCGGGAGTTCGGCGCTGATATCGTGTTGTGGGGTGAGTACGACAGTGGAAGAGTGATCGCGTTTGTAACGAGTCCTTCTTCCGATGATCGAGTAGAAAGTCTCGAACGGCGCTGGCATTTTGCCTCGGCGGAAGAGCTGAGTGCCACAGTGAATACGGATCTACCGAATGAAGTTCAGTGGATAGCGCTCTATGTCCTTGGACAGGCTCACTACTGGTCTGGCCGTGAGGAGCAGGCTGAAGCGGTTTTCCTGAGGACGTTGGAAGACCCGCCTGAGTATCCGGGGAATGCCGCTGCAATATACCAATTTCTAGCAATGATTGAAAGCAGGAAGGAAACAGCAGATGTTGATAAGGTGATCGCCTACTATTCTGAGGCGATCGTTCATCGTCCAAACCTTATCCAAGCGTTGAATAATCGAGGAATCGCCTATCTTGAGCGGTCTGCAGAAGGCGACTTATCCCGTGCTGAGAAAGACTTCCGCGAAGCAGCACATGTCGATCCAAGTTTCGCTGTAGCTAGATATCATTTAGCCCTGACGATATTGTGGCAAGACCCAGAAAATATTAGTGAAACCCTGGATATGCTTGAACAATCCGAGGGCCTCGATCCGGAAGCGGTGTACATCCAAGATGCGCTGTGCAGGTATTACAGTCTGGCTGGGAATCCGCAGGAGGCGATAGCACATTGCAACGCGGCCGTCGCATCAGACCCGTCGGGAATGAGGAGGGGCAATCGTGGAATAGCTCTGGCTTTGCTCGGTCGGACTGAAGAAGCCATCGAAGATCTCCAAATTTTCTTGGAATATCTCATCGAGAATGATGCAGATGGATTTGCTCAGCTGGCACCTTCACGAGAGGCATGGATTGAGACTCTAGAGCGAGGCCAAGATCCTCTTACTGACGAAATTCTGACAGACCTGCTTAGTGAATAAGACCTGGATTAATAAATCCAATTGCTTTTTCCGCACCTTCAACTTTGCCTGACATCTGAAAAACTTATTTCTTGATTGAGCCCTTGCTCCTCCTTCCTGCATGTGCTAGAATTCATGGGTACGACTTTTGAGAGAGCGGTGGTTCTGAAAAGTGGGTTTTCCCCCACTTTTCTGCGTATAACATAGACATCGATCAACCACCAAGGAAAGAAGAGAGATGAAAAGCGAGTTTGCATTAGCATTCAATGAAATAACCGAGCGCTTCAGCCTTCCACCCGAGACAGTGATGGAGGCGCTGGAAGCGGCGATGATCTCCGCTTACCGGCGGTCTGTCAACGCATCCAGCGCACAAAACGTCGAGGTCAAGATCTTGCCCGAGAGCGGCGGCGTAGAGGTTTTCGTGGAGAAGGAAGTTGTCGAGGAGGTCGAGAACGAGCAGACCGAAGTAGCCCTCGAGATTGCCAAGAACTTCGACCCGGAAGCAGAGCTCGGCGACATGGTGATGGTCGAATCCACGCCTAAAGACTTCGGGCGTGTCGCAGCACAGACGGCGAAGCAGGTGATCCTGCAGCGTCTGCGCGAAGCTGAGCGTGAGGCTCAGTACGAAGAGTATGTCGAGCGCGAGGGTGACCTCGTGCATGGTACGGTTCACTCGGTCACACCGCAATCCGTGACGGTTGGCCTGGGGCGAGCAGAGGCGATCCTGCCGCGTAATCAGCAAATCCCTGGCGAACATTTCCGTGTACGTGACCGTATTCGCACCTATGTTCTTGAGGTGCGTAGGTCACCGCGTGGACCAGTAATCGTTGTCTCCCGCACCCACCCGCACATGCTGCGGCGGTTGTTGGAGATGGAAGTCCCAGAGATTAATCAGGGTTTGGTGGAGATTAAATCAATCGCGCGCGAGGCGGGAAAGCGGGCGAAGGTTGCCGTAGCTGCGCTGCGCGAGGGTGTGGACCCTGTTGGCGCATGTGTCGGTATGCGCGGTGTGCGCATCCAATCCATCGTGCGTGATCTGAGCGATGAAAAAATCGACGTGATCGAGTGGCATCCTGACACCGCCACGTTTATTGCCAAGGCGCTCGCACCGGCCCGAGTTTCTGGTGTGTATCTCCGTGATGAAATGGATCGAGGCAAAACGGCGATCGTAGTCGTTCCGGAGGATCAACTCAGCTTGGCGATCGGTCGTGCCGGTGTGAATGCCCGCTTGGGTGCAAAGCTCACCGGCTGGCGCATTGATATCAAGAGTTTGCCCGAGACAGCGGTTGAGTCCTTAATGCTTCTCACTACGGATTCATCCTTCGCTGAAGTGGCTGAAGAACAAGCTGAGACAATATTGCAGGTCGAGGCGATTCTAACCAAGAAGGAAGAGGGGCGTCCAATCACACCTGAGGAATATCAGACGATAACATCCTTCGTCGACCGGGTTCAGAGTGAGATCGAGTCGCGTAGGGATGCCCGCCGGCAACTTGAACTTGAAAAAATAACCGAAGTGCGAGCCTCATTCCCTGAGACAGCCTTCGAAGTTGAACTCACTGAGCTTGATCTATCGACGCGAGTGCTTAACCTGCTCATCGAGGCTGGCTACAAGACCGCAGGGCAGGTGCTAGAGAAATTGGGGATGGACGAAGATGCCATCCTGGGATTGCAGGGTATCGGACCAAAAGCGATGACAGAGATCGCTGAAACCCTCAATTCGTACGCATACCCCGAACCGGTTGTAGAGATTGAAGAGGTCGCTGAAGACGAAGTAGTTGCAGAGGAAGTTGAAGGAGAGCCCGAAACTGTTCTCGAAACTGAAGATGCTGTCGAAGTGGAAGTCGTCACAGAAGTTGAAACTCCTGTTACCGAGGAGGAGGTTGAAGCGGAAGAGGGAGATATAATCGCGGATGCCGTTGAAGAGTTGACTGAAAAACTCGGGGAGTCGATCATAGTCCCTGATGTAAGTGAGGAAGAGTTCGCGATGGACTCCGCCGAGAGCAAGCAGCGCCGCAAGGAACAATCACGGATTATGGAATTTGATCCGGATCTTGGTGAGGTAGTCGTGCGTAGGCGCAGGAAGCGCGACGAGGATGCATGGGATAAAGGGGATTATTAGAGCACTATCGATTTCAGGTGAGCAATGCGAAGGTCGATGAATGGCACCACGTAGATCGCGGCGACGGAAGCATGAACCCCAACGGACATGTGTTGGTTGCCGACAGACCTTAGCAAAACGGTCCTTGATACGTGTTGTGCACGGGCAAGATGGCGTAAAAATCGATCTGACAGGAAAAGCTCCCGGGCGAGGAGCCTACGTGCATGATCTGCGATCGTGCTGGGAGAAGGCTCTGAAAGGATCCTTACCCCGATCGCTAAAAGTAGAATTGACGGACGAGGCTCACCAGGAGTTAGAAGCGTACATGAATAGTTTGACAGACGAGCAGAATGGCTGAAGCGAAAGCTTTCGCAGTCCGCGCCGAGAATGGTATGGCCGAATAACAGAAATCCCCGTAATTCCCCCGGCCAACTCGCTCGGTGCTGCCGGAGTGCTCGACCCGGAGGTGCGTTATGAGCGAGAATGGCGTAAAGATCGTAGAAATCCCATCAACAGTTACTGTGCGTGACCTTGCTGCATTGATTGAGGTCAGCCCGATCGAAGTCATCAAGCAGTTGATGGCGAATGGTGTGATGGCGAACATCAACCAACAAGTAGATTTCGATACGGCGGCGATCGTGATCGCTGAGTTCGGTTTTGAAGCGGAACATCTTGCCGCGGCAGAAGAAGAGCTTGAAGAAGCGGGCGAGCTGCCGCGCTGGAGACAGTTGATTGAAGATGAAGATCCAAAAACGTTAAAGGACCGTCCGCCCGTTGTAACAGTGCTGGGGCATGTTGACCACGGCAAAACCACACTGCTGGATGCCATCCGTTTGACGAATGTGGCCGAGGGGGAGGCTGGAGGCATCACCCAGCGTATCTCTGCCTATCAAGTTGAGCACAATGGGCGGTTAATCACCTTTTTGGATACACCCGGACATGCCGCTTTCACGGCTATGCGCGCCCGCGGAGCCAAGGGGGCTGACATCGCGGTGCTGGTTGTCGCCGCAGATGATGGCGTAATGCCCCAGACGCGTGAAGCGCTGGCGCATATTCAAGCTGCTCGTGTGCCGATCATCGTTGCCCTAAATAAAATCGATCGCCCCAACTCCAATCCGGATAAGGTCAAACAGGAGCTGTCTGACATCGGGCTTATTCCAGATGACTGGGAAGGCGATACGATGGTTGTTCCTGTTTCGGCCAAGGAAAAGGACGGGTTGGAAGACCTGCTCGAAGCGATCAATCTCGTCGCTGACTCCACGGAAATTAAAGCCAACCCCTCGGGGAAAGTCATCGGAACGGTGATTGAAGCCGAGCTGGATAAAGCCAAGGGCGTTGTAGCAACGTTCCTGGTTCAAAATGGCACCCTGCGCGTCGGAGATGCGATCTTGGTGGGCACATCCTACGGGAAAATCCGGGCAATGTTCGATTTCCAGGGTGAAGAAATCAAGGTCGCCAGACCATCGCAACCTGCATCTGTCATGGGACTCTCAGATGTGCCTCTTGCTGGAGAACTCTTCACCGTCGTTGAGAGTGAGCGCGAGGCGCGCATCATCACCGAGAAGCGAACGATCGAGCAGCGAGAGCGCTCCCGCGGAGCTTCAAAAGCGCAATCCCTGGAACAGCTCTTCGCGGCTTATAAGGCAGGAGAGGTTAAGGAATTACGGCTTGTCGTCAAGGCCGATGTTCAGGGTTCTCTTGAACCGATCGTCAATTCACTTGAAAAACTTAGCGCAGGCGAAATCAAAGTGAACATCCTTCATGCCGGCACTGGCAACATCAGTGAAAACGATGTCATGCTCGCTGCGGCATCACAAGGAATCGTCATCGGGTTTAATGTGACCGCAGATCAAGTCGCAAAGAATTGTGCCGACACGGAAGATGTTGATATCCGTGTGTACGATATTATATATCGCCTTACAGAGGACATAGAGTTGGCGCTCAAGGGTATGCTGGAACCTGAGACGCGCAGGATTGTGCTTGGTAAAGCGCGCGTGCGTGCGGTTTTCCGAATACCCAAGTTAGGTAATATCGCCGGCTGCATTGTCACAGAAGGGGAAATTCAACGCAAGGCACGTATGTTGGTGCTGCGCGAGGATGGTGAGGTTTTCAATGGCCCAATCTCCTCCCTGAGGCATGAGAAGGACGACGTTCGGGAAATTCGTAACGGCTTCGAGTGCGGCATTGGCTTGAAGGGTTTCGAGTCCTTCAAAGAGGGCGATATTCTGGAATGCTATACTGAAGAGACCGTTCCTATTACGTGAGGTTAAACGATGGCGACTAAGGCGCGCGCCCGTAAGATTGCCGACCGCATACAAGAGGAATTAGCCGACATTCTCAGGCGGGATGTGGCCGACCCACGCCTGGCTATGATAACAATCACGGATGTGGATGTGGATCGGGAACTGGCTTATGCACAGGTGTTCGTAGTCGCCAGTGAAGACGATGAGCGGATGGATGATGTCCTCGAGGGACTGGAAGGGGCGCAAGGTTTTTTGCGCAGCCAACTGGCAGCACGTATACAATTGCGAAGCTTTCCCCAACTCCGCTTCCGTTGGGATGCGTCTCATCAGCGTGGAGCGCGCATTGAAGAACTGTTAGATAGCCTGCAAGCAGAGCGCGGTGAACAAGCAGGAGACGTGAGTGGCGGAAACGACGATTGAGAAGGCCAAGGCGGTCCTAAACGCCGCACAGCAGGTCATCATTCTCTCCCACGAACGACCAGATGGAGACGCCGTAGGCTCGCTGCTGGCTCTTTCGCTGAGTCTGGAACGAGCCGGGAAAAATGTCGCCCCGGTTCTTTTGGGAGGAGTACCGTCTCGTTTTCGCTTCCTGCCAGGCGCAGATAAGGTCACAACAGATATTTCAAGTGACTGTGATTTGTTGATCTTGGTGGATGCTGCGGATCTCCAGCGGACAGGTTTTCCCATCGCGACCCTACCGCGGCAACCGGATATCAATATCGACCATCACCCAACCAATACCGATTACGCTGTAATCAACATTGTTAATCACAAAGCTTCCGCCACGACAGAAATTCTCTTCGACGTCATCCCGCAGCTTGGCCTCGAAATTGATACTGATGTCGCCACTAATCTGATGACTGGTTTGATCACAGATACGATAGGCTTTCGCACGGATAGCGTTACATCGAGGACTCTGGGGATCGCTTCAGAACTCGTCGGCTTCGGGGCTCCCATGGCGGAGATTTACTCGCGAACGCTCAACCAACGCAGTTTTGTAAGCGCACAATACTGGGGCAAGGGTTTGAACCGTCTCGAGAGGGAGAATGGTATCTTGTGGACGAGTCTCACGATTGAAGACCGGAAGGCTGTGGGATACCCCGGTTCTGATGATGCCGATTTGGTGAACCTCCTTGCGACGATAGAGGGTATTCAAATTGTCATGATCTTCATTGAACAAATCGATGGTAAGGTGAAGGTCAGTTGGCGGTCACGACCTGGGGTGGATGTGGCCGCGATCGCATTCTCCTTCGGAGGAGGCGGTCATGAACAAGCTGCCGGTGCTACGATAGAAGGAGATATGCAGGAGGTTCAGGAGCGTGTCCTGACCGCAACCCGGGGGACCATCTCACCTTCTCCGGAGGAATCTGCATGAATCGCTTTGGGATCATTCTCGTCGATAAACCTACCGGCCCGACCTCCCATAAGGTCGTCAGTATTGTTCGCAAGGAGACAGGAGTGCGCAAGGTGGGTCATGCAGGAACGCTCGACCCTCGAGCGTCGGGTGTTTTGGTCCTCTGCCTCGGATCGGCAACCCGTTTGAGTGAATATCTCAGTACGGCTTCGAAGCGCTATGAAGCAGTGGTCCGCTTCGGCGCGAGTACGAAGACCTACGACGCAGAGGGGGATATTATCCGCCTCACGGAAGCGGTGCCAACCGAAGAAGATATCCAGGCTGTTATCCCCGAGTTTTCGGGCAAGATCGAGCAAATACCGCCGCCGTTCAGCGCGATAAAGATCAAGGGCAAAAAAGCCTATGAATTGGCGCGCGAGGGGAAGGAATTCGAACTTGATTCAAGAGATGTAACAATCTATAAAATAGCTCTCGTAGAGTACCGCCCGCCAGATTTAATTTTAGAAATCGAGTGTTCAGCCGGAACGTACATCCGTTCGCTCGCGCATGATATTGGAGAACAACTGGGGACTGGCGCCCATTTAGCAAACCTGCGCAGGACGAAAGCGGGTCATTTCACAATCGAAGAATGCGTCTCGCTCAGAAAGTTAGAGTTGGGATTTATTGACGGTACCTGGGACGAATATCTGCGGCCCGCCGTTGACGCCCTACCTGATTTTCCAAGAATCAATATTGAGGGCAAAAATTATGAAGACGTGACCTTCGGCCGACTCATTCCTGCAGACGGCTCCGCCTCTGGAGTGGCGGTAGCAATCGGGCCCGATGGTGATCTGGTCGCCATCCTTGAGGCTGTCGAGGACGGCGCAAAATGGCATCCCAAGAAGGTCTTCAACCGCTGAAGTCACCTATGCAGCATCTGCGAGACTTTTTCACTGTTCAACTGGAACAAAGCGATCTGGCGATTGGCTCTTTCGACGGGGTTCATCGAGGACATCAGGCGTTGATTAAGGCACTCGTCGAACACGCACATCAGGAGAATCATCCCGCAGTTGTTCTTACTTTCTTCCCCCACCCATCTGTATTTCTGCGCGGCAGAACACCCGCGTTTTATATCAACACACCAGAGGAAAAAGCAGAGTTGCTTGGTGAGCTGGGCGTGGACTATGTCATCACGCAGCAATTTGATCGGAGCATAGCGGAGATCCCAGCCGGGATCTTCCTCGACCGATTAAAAGCGCGTCTGGGATTAAACAGCCTGTGGGTTGGCGAAGATTTCGCGCTGGGTTATAAGCGTGAGGGGAATCGCCACTTCCTCGCCGCCGCTGGTGTGGAGCGCGGATTTACGTTGCATGTTATTCCCCCAGCCCTTCTTGGCGGTGAGATTGTAAGCTCGACGCGGGTGCGTGAAGCGCTGCGCTCCGGGGCTGTGGCTCGAACCGCTAAATACCTCGGCAGGTCATTCGTAGTCCCAGGGAAGGTGGTTTCGGGCTCAGGCCGCGGGCGGGCGCTGGGAATTCCCACGGCGAATCTGGAAATCTGGGAAGAAAGGGCTTACCCACGCTCGGGTGTGTATGCCTGTTGGGCGGAATTCGAGGGACAGCGCCATAAAGCGGTGACGAATATCGGCGTTAGACCGACCTTCGAAGAGAAACAGGAAAAGGCGATTGTTGAAACTCATCTGCTGGATTTCAATGCGGATATCTACGGAGAGGAATTGCGCCTGGAATTTATCGCTCGCCTGCGTGACGAACGACGGTTCTCGAATACGGAACTGCTTCTTTCTCGCATTGGACGAGACATTCAACGGGCGCGAGTGATTCTGGATCAAGACGCGGAGGGACAGGATGCCTGAGGCTTTCAAGCGGGAGATCTACCTGCTGCGACCTGAGGAGCTCAATCCAGAGACAATCGCGGTGGCCTTTGCTAAAACGTCCAGGTCACCGCTTTCATTTCGTGAAATCGCAGCTGAACTGACCGATGAGAAATCCGCAGAGTTTCATGAGCGATGGGTCGTTGGGTACGGACACGCCTCGGTCGCTGAACATGCCGTTTTGCATCTGGCCCTCGAGAACGTATCCCGTTTGGCGATCGAGTGTATCGAGTCAAACCGTCTGGCTTCCTACACCGAGAAATCAACCCGGTATCAGAAATGGGACCGTCAGGAGTACTACATCCCTCCCGAAGTCCAAGATGGATCAACAGAGAAGATCTATCGTCAAACCTGCGACTTATTATTCGACACCTACATGCAATCCATCGCGCCTGTGAAAGATGCTGTCGCCAGCGCGCATCCACGCGCGGAGGACGAGAGTGAGGAGCGCTGGGATGGTCGAATTCGTTCCCGCTATATCGATGCGTGCCGCTTTCTTCTGCCAGCAGCATCCCTGGCAAATGTGGGTATGACCGCCAACGCTCGAGTGCTTGAGCATGCGGTTCGTAAGATGCTGTCTCATCCCCTGTGCGAAGTTCAGGAAATTGGCAAGCGAGTCAAAGAGGTTGCTCAAGTGGAGATTCCGACCCTGGTGAAATACGCCGACCGGGTTCCATATCTCGAGGACGTTGGCGCGGATTTTTCAGAACGAGCAGCTACTTTTCCTATTGAACCGATAACAGGGATGCTCGAGTTGGTCGATTACGATCCTGAAGCCGAGTTGCATATCATGGCGGCTGCGCTTTTCGCGCCAGGAGGCGCGAGTTTCGCAACGGTAATGAAAACTGTGCGAGAGATGGATGGTGCCCAACACAAGGAATTGGCCGAGGCGCTTCTGGGAAGACTCGATCGCTTCGATGCTCCGGTGCGAGAGTTGGAACATGCCTATTACACCTTCGACGCAATCCTCGATCAAGGGGCTTACTTCGAGCTAAAACGCCACCGCATGATGACTCAAACCCCCCAACGGTTAAGAGCTGATCTGGGTTACGCTGTTCCACGCCTGATCGTGGACGCGGGCTTCGAAGCGCCTTACAGAAAGGCGATGGAGCAGGCTGCTGAGGTATTCAGTCAACTTGAAGGCTGGAATCCACATGTCGCTGCCTACCTGGTGCCGAATGGCTTCAACCGCAGGGTTTTATTAACGATGAATCTACGTGAGGTATATCATTTTTGTGAGCTAAGATCGGATAATAACGCACATTTCTCCATCCGGCGCATCGCGCTGCAGATGGCGGAGATGATCCGCGAGGTTCACCCACTCCTAGGCGCATACTTGCGTTTGCCACCGGGAGCTGACTGGCGCGAGATTGAAGCCGAGCATTTCACCCAAGTGTGAGTAGAAACGCTCTTGGGTTGTCGTTCCGACTGGTTTCATTAAGGCGCAGCACGAATCGAGTGTCCCAAACCATCCCTTATAGGGTGTCGGAAGCATAGCTCCCCCCCCGGTCTACGCATTAAATGCAAACCAATAGCCAATGACTGGCGAAGTCGAATCGTGCTGCGGGATAAGACCCGCGTCAAGATTGATTTAGCAGAGGATTATCAAAAGCCAGGCTTCCCGAATTTCAGAGGGCGATTAAATCCAGGAATAGAAGGAACGATGTTGCCAAGAAGAGCTGTGAGAGGTGGTAGGTGATGATTGTAAGGAGTCGTGCGTTCGGAATCGGATTAACGTAGCGGTTCCACCCTAATATGCCGTCTGAGATGACGAACAACCCGCCGCCAATCGCCGCAAGAACCGCGGCTTGCGGAGGCCAAGTTGTTCGTAGGAATGTTGATAGGGTTGAGAAGAAGGTGAGACCGAGGACGGTGGCATATGCGATCACCGGTCCGATGAGTTTCCCCTGCTTATTCGCGCGCAAAGCCCGAGTGATCCGGCGTATAAGGAACAGGAAGACGGTGCCTATGACCGTAAGAAAACCAAGGGATAGTGGTTGGAATATCGCCTGCGGGAGATTGAAGGCAACGATATAAGCGAGGTTGCCCAGGAGAAAGGCGAGCAGGCCTTTAATGAAATAATCAGGCGGCAGCATTAAGAAAATGTCCCCGGTAAGGGAAATACCCATTCCAAGAAGGAACCAGTTACCAGCTGGGGCAGGCACAGCAGGCAGGGTAGTTGCGAACCATAGAACCAGCCCCAGCATGGTTGCAGGTTTGGCGACGTATTCGAGCCGCCGCTGGTTCGTTGCGACAGCAATCCAATCGAGGATTGCAAATACTGCTGCAAAAGAGAGGAAGAGTATCATCGTAGTCTAACCTCTAGGGTTGAATTATTGCTTCGGATATGTCTGGTGCGCTGGCGCGCGGGTAGGCATTACTCATGGTTTCTATTCTTTCTGCTCTGGAGCCAATCGCCCGCGAATGCGCGCCGCCATTTCCATCGCTTTCACAGGAGCAAGACCAACATAAGTGCTCGCATCCAGCAGCTTACGGATTCGTGCCGGCTGCAGGTGCTTAAGCAGGGCGGTATCTTTGGAGAGCAGACCCTTAAGCGGATTCTTCCCCTTAGTTTGATAGGTTTCCCATGCCTTAATGCTGTGCTGGCGAAGTCGTTCATGCATCTCTTGACGGTCGGCGCCAGCCTGGACAAGAGCGGTTAAAACACGTTCGATCGCGGCGAAGGGTCCAAAACGCTTAAGCTGGGATTGGAAGTGATCGCGGTCGATAACCAACCCCTGGAGCGTTTGAGATGCAGTGCGCAGCATCTCGTCGCTGGCTAAGAATGCCTCCGGGATCATGCTCCGCCGATTGGCGGAATCGTCAAGCGTTCGCTCGAGGAGAGATGTGGCGCCATTCTGCCAGGCGACATCCATCCAGGCTGCGGTTTCTCGAGCCAACGAGCAGATCTTCTCCGCGGCCACAGGGTTGCGTTTGAATGGCATTGCGCTCGATCCGACTTGTTTATCACCAAAGGGTTCCTGAAGACCGCCGATCCCGGGTGATTGCAGAAGGCGAAGATCGAAGGCGAATTTGTGTAAGGCGCCAGCGACATCGACCAATCCGCTGAGCAATCGAAAGTCTTGCATGCGTGGGTAGGTCTGTGTCGTGATCGGGAAGGCTTCAAGATTGAGGATGCTCATGACATTCGAATCGAGAATTTCAGGTGTGATATCGGAGTCGGCCAGCATATCTACGAATGGGCCAGAAGTCCCAACCGGGCCGCTAATACCTTTCCCGCGCAGCCTGCGGTGCAGACTCAGGAGCGCTTCGAATCCCTCAAGAAGGTCTTGGGCGTAGACGCTCAGACGGTACCCCAGCGTCGTCGGTTCGGCAGGCTGCAGGTGGGTGAAGCCCATGATGGGCAGATCATGAGTCTCCTCGATGCGCTCGGCGAAAGTCAATAGCAGAGTCCGCAGGTGGTCGAGTATAAGGGCGAGTGCAGCCTTCTGGCGCATGACATCGGCGTTATCCTGGACGTCTGCGGAAGTTAATCCCCAATGCAGGATTGCGCCGCCCGCCGGGCATTGCTCAGCGAAGGTACGCAATTCAGCCATGAGATCATGCCCGATCTCGGCTTCGATTTCGTAAGCCCGGGCTAGATCGATCGCATCAACCTGGGCGCGGATCTCCTCAATCTGCATTGGAGAGACAAGATCAGCAGCCAATTGCGCTTCAGCGACAGCAAGCCAGACGCTGCGCCAGGCGCGCCTCTTAGCCACCTCAGACCATATTGCGCGCATCTCCGGTGAGCCGTATCGAGTTGAGAAAGGGGATTGGTAGGTCATCTTCTCCTCTAGGTTTCGCCCGTCGCAGTTATTTCCAGGAGATCGCCTTTTGTTGCGCTCCCCAGTCGTTCTTCTGCGAGCTCTTTGTACTGCGGATTAATTTCGTAACCGATGTACTGCCTTCCGAGTCGAAATGCTGCCAGGCAGGTGGTTCCAGATCCGCAGAAGGGATCGAGGACCACATCGTTCTTATAGGTGTAGAGATCGATCAAGCGTCTGGGAAGCTCCTCAGGAAATGGGGCTGGATGTCCGATTCGCTTCGCAGACACGGCGGGGAAAGTCCAGATGCTCTTTGTCCACTCCAGGAAAGATTCGCGCTCGATCGTATCTTCCATGCTTTCACGCTTGCGTGAGAAAGACTCCTTTGAGAAGACGAGAATGTACTCATGGACATCGCGCAAAACAGGGTTGGAGGCTGACTGCCAGGACCCCCATGCTGTAGAGGGGGAGGCGCTTGCGGCTTTGTCCCAGATGATCTCTCCCCTCATTAAGAAGCCGATTTCGAGCATGGTTTGAATGATGAGAGCATGCAGAGGCAGGTATGGCTTCCGACCCAGATTGGCGATATTGATGCAGGCTCGTCCGCCGGTTACCAGCACCCGATAGGTCTCTTTAAAGACAACATGCAGTAGATGGAGGTATTCCTCAAGGGTGAGATCCTCATCGTACTCTTTTCGGACGTTGTAGGGTGGCGAGGTCACCATGAGGTGAACGCTGTAATCAGGGAGTTCAGACATGTCGCACGATGATTTCAGATGGAAACTATTAAGACTTTCTTCAGGGATGGGATTCTCAGGATGGGGCGAAAAAACTTCCTGCCGCTGTCCCTGATAAAGGCGGCTGTCATAGAACGGTGAGGCGTCATGGCTGATGCGCCCCGGCGTCCCGAAAGAGCTTGTTTTTGTGCCTTTTGATTTATTCTTGCTCAAGGTTATACCTCAGCGAATGCATCTGCGCCCTTAGCGACCAGATCCCCCAAAGCCGAAACTCTTAAGCTTGTTTTCGTCGTTGCGCCATCCGGGCAAGACTTTGACATGTAATTTCAAGTAGATCTTACGGTCTGTCGCGGCTTCGATTTCCTTTCGGGCGAAAATGCCGATTGTCTTCAGCATTGTGCCCCCCTTGCCGATGACGATGCCTTTCTGGGAATCACGTTCAACAAATATTGTGGCTTCGATATAGGCGCCATGTTCATTCCGCTCTTCGAATTCATCGATCCGTATTGCTAGGCTATGCGGGACTTCGTCGCGCAGATTTTTCAAAGCAGCAGCACGGATCATATCGGCGGCGATGTCTCGCTCGTACGCATCCGTTATGGTTTCAGGGGGATAGAGACGAGATCCCTCCGGCAATTTAGCCTTAATGCGTTCGACCAATTCATCCAGGTTATCCCCTCGAGTCGAGGAGATCTCCAGGAATTCAGCTTCTGTAAGCAGGGTCCGAAACGCTGCACGCCGATCGGATAAGCGCTCATCGGGCACGCGATCTAATTTTGTGAGGGCGATGATGGTTGGTATCTGTCCTTGGATTTCTCTGATCTGAGCCGCGACCTGTATGTCTTCTTCGTTCGGCGGTCGGGTAAGGTCGAAGAGCGCCAATACAACATCCGCCTCACGCAGAGAAGAAAGGGCTTCCTCATTCATTTTTTCGCCTAATTTATGCAGTGGCACGTGAATCCCGGGTGTGTCGACGAAAATCAACTGCGCATCCGGAAGCGTGAGGATTCCAAGTTGGCGTTGGCGTGTCGTCTGCGGTTTCGGTGACACCGCCGCGATTCGCTGCCCAAGGAGTCGGTTGATCAGCGTGGATTTTCCTACATTGGGACGACCAGCGAGGGCGACGAAGCCAGAGCGGTGATCATCGGGGACTTCAATTGCTTCCATGGCCTAATTGTGGTGATAAGGGTGCGTGCTGTCAAGCTGCGTGCCCCGTTAGCTTGACATGCGTACGGTCAGGTCGTTATGATGTTTCAACGCGTCTCTTTGAAGCGAGGCAAGTAAGTGCCTTACGGAAGATATTCGACGAGTTCTATGGCGTTCAAAGACAGATGTTCGCCGATTGAATCTATAATTTGGACTACAGAATGCCGAATCTGACTCGATATTGGCATTCGCATTTATAATCAACCATCTAGACGACCGGCTGATCGGGTTATAATAATCCTTTCCAGGAATATTCTCGAAGTCAAAGCTGCGGAAGTTTTCTTCGGAAATCCAGGGGAATCTAAAACACAATCTTTGTTCATGATGGTAAGATAAATCGAAGGGTGAAATCGTATGAGTATCTTCTCTCGTAAAAAAACAAACCGCTTTCTCGAACTGCTAATTAAACAGGCGGAGTATTCTGTTATGGGGATGCAGAAGCTGCTCGAGTATGTTAAAGAACCCAGCGAAGCGCTTGCATCGGCGGTGACCCAGCTTGAGAAAGAAGCCGATGAGGTGCGTCGGATCCTGATTGACGAACTCAACAAGACATTCGTTACACCGATCGATCGCGAGGACATCTTCGCTCTCTCGTTAACGATCGATGATGTGCTCGACTATGCCGATACAACGGTCGAAGAGATGCACTTACTCGGTGTGCAGCCGAACGCCTATATGGAGCGAATGGTTTCCCTTCTTACGGATGCAGCGCGGGAAATCCACGTGGGTGTGCAGCGATTGGAAGACCACCCCAATGTCGCCAACGACCATGCCGTGCGGGCGAAAGCATTGGAGAATCGGATGGAGACAGTTTATCGGGAGGCGATCGCCGATCTCTTCGCAATGCCGCGCGACATCGATCACGTAGTTGAGATGTTGAAGCTGCGTGAGATCTATCGTCATCTCTCCAACGCTGCAGATCGTGGAGACGCAGCGGCCAATGTGATTGGGGATATCGTCGTTAAGAAGATGTGACAATTAGGCGCATTATGAGATTAACAATAGAACTGTCCATCAAGGAGCTTTGTACAGCTCCTTGTTTTATTGAAATGGTGTCGGTTGGATTTAGGCGTTTTTTTCGGCCAAGCGGTGCAGCTTGTTACCCACTTCGCGCCATTGGATTTTCGAGATGCCGAGCTTTTGTCGAATTCTGTCGTGGTCTAAGCCATTATTATAATCGATGAGGACTGCAGTCCAGCGGCACATCTCGAAGGAGAGATGCTTCTCCACACCAGCGGCTTTTCCAATATCCTCGAGTAAGTACTCCAATCTGCGTGGCGACCAGGGGAAGAGTTGGTTGGCGGGTTCGTACTGCTTAAGGTATTCCTGGTATGCTTCAATCCAATCAGGGGTTAGATCAAGTTTGCGCTCCTTATAGCGCTTACTCACACTTCCATAGCGGATGAATAGAATCGGTCCATCCACAGTATTCAAGTCGATATGATTCAGATGGATGTTTAGGCATTCCCCCTTCTTAATCCCTGTATCGAGCAACAATTTTAAAAGTGTATAGGGACGTGTATCAGGATCAGAACCCTTGCTCATTAATTCAGCGCTTTTTACGACAGCAGCGACTTCTTCTTGAGTGAGCACTTCTGGCAGCGGGCTGATGACTGATTGCTGGGGGATCGGGGCTGCGACATCATCTTGGAGAACACCCGTCTCTACCAGCCAGCGGTAAAAGGCTTTAATCGATGTAATGCGGCGGGCGTAGGTCTTTGGGCTGCATGGGACGCCCCGCCGGTTCAGCATCCAATCGAGGAAATTCTTAAGATCGTTTGTGCTTATCTGGTTGATGGGCTGACCAGCGCCAACGAACTTCCCAACCAGACGCAGATCTCCCGTGAATGCCTTAACCGTATGAATTGAACGGCCCTGCGCTTCTAGCGCCTCGCCCCAAGCGTTTATCGCTGCGCTGAGGCTGGAATCGAATTTAAGGGGCGCAGTCGCCTCGCTCTCGGAAACGCTGCTCGTCGTCTGGTACGAAAAGAGCGGGAGATCCTCAAGCGGCTCATCCATGAGAGCCTCCTGGTAACGCCAGCTTCGTGTAGTCATCCATTTCATCAATCCTAGTTTGTGAAAGGGGAAATGTCAAATCTAAAGTAAGTGGATCTGGTCAGGTCGTGAGGCGAGGTTCTAATCTTGAGGGTGACTTTCAAAAATTTCATGAAGCATGGGCTCGATCGCATCCCAGTCGGGAAGGAGGACGGCTGCGCCGCTATAAGGCACTCTCCATTGTGAAGCCATTGTGGGATCGATGGAATAGCGGTGTATTCGATCCGGTTCAGCGGCTAATCTCGTCCCCAATGGCAGCAGGCGGAGGGCGTCCTCGACAGTAATGTCTGTTTCAACATAGGAGCGATATAGAGCGTAGAGGTCCGGTACTCTTGAGAGCCCCTCGAGGGTTAACATCTTGTTGAAGATTGCCAGCAGAGTCTCTTGCTGGCGGCGCAAGCGGTCGAAATCACCCGAAGTTTTCCGCATTCGGACGTAGCAAAGCGCAGCGAACCCATCCATGTGATAGGTTGTTCCAGGGGAGTAAGTCCAATTTCTATGACCGCATTCATCTTGAAGATATCCTTCGACCTTCACATCTATTCCACCCAACGAATCAACCACTTGTGTGAATCCGTAGAAGTTGATCGTAACCGTGTGATCAACCTCAATGCCGAAATTGTAGAGGATTGTTTGTGCGACTCTCTCGGGTCCTCCATAGGCATCGGCGACATTGATCCTGTCCACTCGCCAACCGGGGATGAAGACGTAAAGATCGCGAGGGAAGGAGAGCAGTGTGGCGCTGCCGGAATCGAGATCAAGTGAAACAAGCATCATAGTATCGGTTCGGTGCCCATAGCTATAGGGACGCTCATCTGAGCCGAGGACCATGATATTTATGACATTATCTCCCGTCTGTAGCGGCGGTATCGGGCGCCGGATTTCAATCGCAGATGGTTCAACTGGCGTGGCGAAACCCCTCCATGGGTCTATCGGCGTCGGACTGGATAAAGGGGTGGCGGTAGGCGGCGGCGGCGGTGGGGGCGTTTGTGTGAGCGGGACTGGGTTAAACGGCGTACTAGTGGCAGCCGCGTTCGGATCCATAGTTACAAGTGGATTGGCAAGCATCGGAGAGCCCCCGGTTAGCATGCCTACCAGATTACTGCAGGCACCAACCAGCAGGATCAAAAACAAAAGCGTAACGATCATCAAGAGACGATCAAAGCGAGCAATGGATTTCATCGGATGGCTATGCTCGTCATATTAACGTCAGAGACAACTCTCTTGTTCCCCATCATATAGCCTGGCTTTTTCGCTGCGAGGCTGTATGACCTGTGGCTATACCGTCGTGTTAGACGGTCGATAGTAGATTTGCCTTCCAACTTACTTGACCGGTGGTCCATAAATACTCATTCCAGGCTGTAGTACGGTGTGGGTATCTATGCAATTCGCGTGCCATAGCGATGATTCATCAATCCCGAATCGCTCAGCGATCCCGCTTAACGAGTCGCCCTCTTCTAGTGGATAAAGAACCCAGGTCGAAGGCGGTCCGCATGAAGGGGATGGATCCGTGGCTTCAAGCACGGGGAGGTAAATTGTATCGCCGGGTGTGATGTCACTCTCGATGCAATTGATCGACATCAATGTTGTGCGCTCGATCCGGAACTGGTCAGCGAGATTTGTGAGTGTGTCCCCATTGTGGACGCGGTACACAGACCAACCTTCGGGTGGAGCGCAGTCAATTACTGGATCAACTGTTTTCCAGCGGGCAAAGAAGGATGATACTTCAGCTTCAGCAAAGACGGTCAACCAGGTTCCCAGGAGCACAACGATCGCGAGAATCGAAATGATTAAACCAACGATAAGATTCTTTAGCAATTGCATCCGGGCTATTCCACACTATTTGCACTGGTTGGGTTTTGCGTTGAGAACGGCAACAAGATTGAAAATGTAGTTCCAGCTCCCGGCTGACTGTTCACCCAAATGCGTCCACTCATGGCTTCGACCAAAGAGCGTGCGATGGAGAGACCAATTCCATCGTCTCCTAGGCCCTGGATTGGAGTTTCCTCTGGTGGAATGCCGAAGCTGAAAATCCGTCCCAGGTCCCCGGCGGGAATCCCTGCACCTCCGTCAATCACCTGGAGCGTGAGAAATCCTGATCGATCCGAAGCGGCGAAGCCTGTGCTGATTTTGGTCAATCCACCTTCAGGTGTCGCACCGATGGCATTATTGAGCAGGTGGATCAGAACCTGAAAAGTGGCATCTGCATCCGTCAGGATTTTCGGGAGATTCTGAGGGAGCGAAACGCGCATTTCTATGTTTTTCTTTTGAGCCGATGGGTAAACCTGGCGGATCGCATCCTTTATGCAGCGCACAATATCGATAGGCTCGGGCACGAGGGCGATGGTTCTGGCTTCGATCGCGCTGAGATGGATTAGATCATTCAGCAGCCCTGTCAGCCTCTCAGAGTTATTGTATATGTGGTCGATGAACTCGCGTTGACTGGTGGTCAATGCCTCATCCGCATCATCCTGAAGGAGTTTGGCATACCCCAATATTGCCGACATCGGCTGACGTAGATCGAGTGAGAGCGCTGCGATCTGGGAGATGCTGGGTGATCGTTCAGTTGACGGCGTAAACGAATCATTTCCGTTCTTGATAATGGCTAGGTTGGACCGCGTTTCAGCCAATTCGTGGAGCGTTAATTGAAGCTGCTGGGAGAGCAATTCTATTTCTTTGAGATCGGAGGCGGCAGGCTGCTCTTCTATCGCTATCCGCATCCTTTCGATTTCACCCTCGAGAAAATTAATGGTCCCCTCCGCGTCTTGATGGCTGGAGAGAAAACCACCGAGCTCCTGTCCTGCCAGATCGGTTGCAGCGATGAGTTGATCCGTCAGTTGGGTATTATTGACCAGGAGGTTTTGAATGATCCGGCGAGACTCCTCCAGGTCTGGGCTTAACGAGAAGGGCTCTATCAGGCTTGCTGAATAGAGTTCATCGTCTGCCGTAAGCGCCGTAAAACGCTCAGCAATCAAATCTGCTAGTTGCACGAGGGCGGTGCGGTGTTCCTGCGACCAGCGCTCCCGGGCGAAAGGAGAGAGCAGCAGCAACCCCCCAAAAACATGCTCTTCTGAGATCAGGGGAGCGAAAAGCATTGGGCCTGTTTTTTTGAGGTTTAAACCCCGTCGGAGTGTGACTAGGTCAGGCGCATTGCTCTCTGCTGGCAGGATCAGTGATCGTTTCCTGCGTAATGCATTAGCGATGACGGGAAGGTCCGTTATGTCGAAGGCTTGCCCCTCGATTTGCTGTTCGCGTATCAGGTCGAAGCCCGTCGCAACGGATAGATATTCCAATTTTTCCGGGGGTGTGAGCAGCAGGCATAGCTCAGCTTTCATCGAATATGCAGCGCCGCGCACGGCTGCATCTGCCAGATCGCTGAGTTCATTTGCCTGGAAAACATCATAAACGCTGACGAAGATTTTGGGCAAGAACTGGAGTTCAAGATCAGGTGATTGTGTGGTTACAGGATGTGCATCTTGCACATCCGTTCCTTGTACTGTGATCAATGTGCGCGCGGCGGCGATGATCAAAGCAGGATATGCCGCCATCTCACTCCAGCGCACAAATGGTGCAAAAGAGCCATCTGCAGGACCGATGGTCATGTGCAGGCTGTAGCCAACGGTAAGCAGGATGTACCCTGCGAAGGCGATTTGCCATTGCGCTGGTCGACGGACAGTCAGGAAGATCAGCGTGGTTACTGAGAGGATTAATGTTAAGATTCCCCATACAGCATCGGCGGGAGTCCGGTTGAAGCGGAGCAGTGATTCCTGCCCGACCAGGAAGTAGACTGTCCCCAAAAATGCGAGGACAGTAACACTGAGGATAACCACAAGCGTGCGTGAGCTTTGCTCGGTGGGTGGGTTGAAGATAAAAGTAAAACTGATGAGCAGCAGGGATGTGAAACTCACGAAGCGGTCGAGTGGGGGGAGAATTATTTGTCCGTTGAGGATAACAAGCCATGACAACCCGGCGATGATCATTGTGAGCAGGTGGAGCCCCAGGATTACACCGCTTGTCACCCGCCAGCGTGCTGCAAGAGCATCTGTGCGGGGAGAGCTGCTCCAGGTTAGCGCGTAGAGAATTGAAAGTGAAATGACCAGCGTCAGGTGGTAGACAAGACTCCCCGGAGGTGTCGTGAGCAGGGATGCGGCGTCAGCAAGAATCATGATTGGCCAGTGTCGTTTCTTTGTTCCTGCAATACGGGGTGAGATCGACCCCAACTTATGTCTGGTACCGGTATGGATCGCCGGCAAGAGTTGAGCAATATGTATTTTGTAGACAGACGTTCTGCCCGGGTCGGAGCATCATCCCCGGGCGTCATATCCTATCAAATGGATTTTACACCAGAAGCTAATAAGAGGATGAATCCAAACCGTTCTCGTTAGAAGATGTTATCCGTCCTCCCGTGCACCTGAAATGGTTGCTTAATCTTTTAATGTTCCCGAATCGGGATTGTTTTCGATTAATCCTATCTCTGAAGAAGGGATCTCATCCGGTTTGTCGAGCGAAGCGTCTTTCGGCGTTGGTTTGTCACGACGGAACCCAATCATGCGGATGGCAATAAATCCATAGGCGAATGTCAGCCAGAATGTGATCCCGCGATATGCGAGAGCGATGGCCGTGGAAGTGAGTGGGTTCACCCCCATAGCGTTTTGGGTCAGGATCATAGCACCTTCAACGAAACCGACTCCGGAGGGTGTGACCGAAGCGATGATAAAGAGGTAGCTCACACTAAAACTCGCTAGCAGCGTTTCGATCCCAAAGGGGTTGTGGAAGGCGAGCGAAACGAAGAACAGGATGACCATCATCATTGTTTTCCGGGTCAATGCCAGAAAGAAGGGAAAAATTAGCCCCTGGGGCGAGCGTCGGATCTGGAGCAGTCCGTCGCCGATATCTAGCGCGAAGTTCTGCGCTTTGGATCGATTGATAATGGTCCGTTTGAAAAAGGGTTGGAGAAGGCGGTTGGCGAAATCAACAAGCCAGAGGATTGCTTGCTCGAGCTGATCAGTGGATCGGACGCCGATCGCAATCAGGATGAGCAATCCCACGGCGATGCTCACAGCAAACACCGCAGCGCCGATTAGTAGAGCATCGAGATTGCCTTGCCTGCTTAAGATGGAGAAGCCCAGAGATAGCACAACGAGGAATCCGAGGTAGTCAAAAACGAGATAAACAAAGGCAGCTGCGCTGACTTTTCCCACAGGTTTTCCCCGTTGGCTTCCATCTGCAATCAATACCGCCAGTGCTCCTGCGCCGTAGCTCGGTGCGATGACGTTGATGAAATTTGCAGCAGTTGTCAAGGGGACCAGGTGGCTGAGGTTTTCATGGATGCCCATCAAGCGGTAGCATGCCCAGAAATTTGCGGCGATGGTTACCAACCACAAGAGCTGGGCCAGTATTGCGATGAATAACCATCGGCCGTCACTGTGGCTGAAAGTAACGAAGATGAGTTTGAGTTCGTTAAAATTGCGAGCTACGAAGAAGATCGTCAGCAGGAAAATGGCGGAGTAGAGAATTTTGCGAAGCATAGGATGATCAATTCAATTTATAAGGTATCCCAGGTCGGTGGAGAATCGAGGGAGAACCCTCGCGTTTGAGCATCAATTCGGCGCAGCAATCCGCTGAGAACGGTTCCCGAACCCATTTCGATAAAAGTATCAACGCCCGAATGTGCCATCCACTTGATCGACTCTGTCCAGCGAACCCGGGAAGTGAGTTGAGCGTTCAGGTCTTTCCTGATCTCAGCAGTTGAAGTTAGTGGCTTGGCTGATACATTCCCCACGACAGGGATGAGGGGGTCATTGAACGATGTAGCTGTAATAGCGTCGCTCAAGCGATCTTGAGCAGGGATCATCAGAGGAGAGTGCGCGGCGATGCTTACTGCTAAGCGGATGACTTTGCGTGCGCCGGCGTTGTCCAGAAGGTCATGAGCGAGTGCAAGCGCATTTTCATCTCCGGAAATTACGACTTGCCCGGGGCAGTTGTCGTTTGCGACAGCGACAGAACCAATAGATTGTGCTGATGCTTTATCGCAAGCTGCTTCAACTTCATTTACATCAAGGCCGATCACCGCGGACATTCCCCCGGGATGGATCTCTCCTGCGTAACGCATTGCCTCTCCTCGTTCGCGCGTTAGAAGTAAAGCATCATTAAAAGGCAGCGCGCCTGCAGCTACCAGCGCGCTATACTCACCCATAGAGTGCCCGGCAGTGCTGGCTGGCGAAAAGCCGGGGTGCCTGGTTTTGAATACCTCAAGTACGGCGATGGAGTGTGTGAGCAGCGCTGGCTGTGTATATTGGGTGGAATTCAAGTCTGCTTCCGGTCCATGCCAGCAGACTTGTGATAGAGGGTAACCGAGGATTTCATCGGCGAGCTGGAAAACCCGCGCCGCTTCGGGGGCGGCTTCAGCTAAGGCCATTCCCATGCCGATTGACTGGGAGCCCTGACCGGGAAAAATAAACGCAGTCCGCTCGGGTGTTAGGGGCATTTGGGTTTTAAAAAGGAGCCGCGCATCATTGATGCACGGCTTTGTGTGGATCGGGCTTAAGTGCTTTCGATTTCAATCACTTCTCGGCCGGCATAATGGCCACAATTAGGGCAGATATGATGCGGAAGATGTTGATCGCCGCAATTCGTGCAGTTGATTAGATGACGTAGCTTAAGCGCGTGGTGAGTCCGTCGGCGATCGCGTCGGCCTTTGGAGATCTTGCGCTTCGGTACAGCAGGCATAACTTTTCTCCATTCGTAATCATAGAAACGCCCACCCTGGGGTAGGCGGGTTCATTATAGCAGTCGGCGATTGCCTGTCAAGGTTACTTGTTTGGAGGTAGAGAAGGACCCCCAGTATAATTTGACAATTGTTTTGGATTAAGTCCATGGAAATAGAAGACCATGCCTTGAATATTGGCCTGCGCGATATAAATAACGGAGCGCGCGGGGATTGGATCTTTAGAAAGGATAGCGGATGACGTTGAGGATCCTCTATTTCGCAACAATGCGGGATTTGGCGGGAGTGCGCGAAGAGACCGTATCGCTTCCTGATGGATTACGGATTGAGGACTTGAAGAGTCTCCTGGGCAGGAAACACCCAGAGCTCATCAAAGCGTTTAACTCTGCAATCTTCGCCGTTAACCGCGAATTCGCGTTTGACGACCATCCACTCATGGATGGCGATGAAGTGGCGATTTTCCCGCCAGTGAGTGGCGGAAGCGTTGACCAACCGACGGTACTCCACATTGCTCGGGAACCACTGGACATGAACGCCCTATTAGAGGAAATCATCACGCCAGCTGCGGGAGCAGCATGTGTCTTGACCGAGGGTGTGCCAGCACACAGCGAACGAAAGAAACCCAGGGAAACTCACCACCAATCTTCTGAAGACCTTGCCCCCATGGTTGAAGAGCAGATGGAGAAAGTTGCTCAGGAAATTCGTGACCGTTGGACGTCAGTCGAGGGTGTGGCGATTGCCCAGCGCATGGGCGAGGTGCAGCCTGGCATACCAATCATCATGGTCATTTGCTCCGCAGCGCATCGGGATGCCGGAGTGTTTGAAGCTGCAAGGTATGGCATCGATCGGATGAAACAGGCCATCCCAATTAGTGAGAAGGAATTCGATCTGGAATAAGCGCTGTATATGGAGAGATCATCCCATCCTGGGGATGGTGGTCGAGGTGTTAGCGGAGGGTTATGTCTGCAAATGGAAATTCCTGGGAGTGGCCGTTTCGCTGTACGGATTGCGGTCAGCCCTATCCAGTGAATGGATTCCCTTATTGCTGCGAGAAATGCGGCGGTCTATTCGATTTTAAAGATCCAATCTCCTATGATCCGGTCCAACCAACTAGACCTGGCCGTTGGTCGATCGAACGCTACCGGCGGAGTTTCCCCCTGCCTGCGGATGCAGACTTCGTCAGCCTTGGGGAGGGAGACACGCCGCTTCTCTCTCACCGAATCTCCTCGCGCGAGATCTTCTTCAAGTGTGAGCACTTAAACCCTACCGGCTCTTTTAAAGACCGAGGAAGTGCGGTGCTCGTCAGCGCGTTAATAGCTGCAGGAATTGAAAAGGCAGTGGAGGATTCATCAGGGAATGCAGGAGCATCCCTGGCCGCATATGCCGCGCGGGTGGGTATTCGGGCGCGCATCTATGTCCCCGAATCCGCATCGGGCCCCAAGAGCTCGCAGATCGGTGCGTATGGAGCGCAAGTTGTCCGGATTCCTGGTCCACGCTCGGCGAGCGCGGAGGCTGTCCAGCGTGAGGCTGAAGGAGGGGGCGTGTATGCCAGCCATGCATATCTGCCACACGGCATCGCCGGAATAGCGACAATCGCCTTTGAGATCGCGGAACAATTGAAAGGATCTCCGGGAGCCGTCATTGCGCCCGTTGGTCATGGGACGCTGCTTTTAGGATTGCATCGTGGTTTTCAAGCGTTGCAGTCAGCAGGTGAAATCGATCGCATCCCAGTCCTTGTAGGCGTTCAGGCGAGCGTGTGTGCGCCGCTATGGGCGGCCTTTTCCGGCGGTGTTTCCGGTTTGGATACGATCTCTGAGGGGGTAACAGTCGCCGAGGGGGTACGCATCATCCATCCGCTGCGAGGGAACGCCGTTCTGCAAGCCATCGCCGAAAGCGAAGGCAAGGTGATCGCTGTCGATGAAGAGAATATCCTGAAAGGACGCGACGCACTGGCTCGAATCGGGTTGTATGTAGAGCCGACTTCGGCACTCGCCCTATGTGCGCTTGAAGAGGTTTTGGAAACTTGCCCGGACCCAATCGTTCTGATCCTCACGGGATCGGGATTTAAGACGCTGGGATGATGAAACATCTGAGATTAGGAGCGGCGGCGATTGAGAACTGGTCCTTTGAAAGGAAAGAGTGGGTCAGTGGAGGATAGGCGCATGGGACGCAGGATTGTGATAACAGGGATGGGCACGATCAACCCGTTGGGGTTCGACGTCATGGAGACCTGGGAAGCTCTCAAATCCGGCGTATCAAGCGTTGAGCGGATCACGTTATTCGACTCAAGCGATCTCCTGGTTAAGATTGCTTGTGAAGTTAAAGAATTCGACGCTGCGCAGTTTATGGCTCCACGTAAGGCACGCCGTCGGGATCGTTTTCAACAGTTCGCAAGCGTTGCGGCCTCGCAGGCGATGCGCGATTCTGAGTTTGAAATTCAACCCGAGGACGCTGGTCGAGTCGGGGTTCTCATCTCCTCGGCAGTGGGTGGTCTGGGTGCGATGCAGACGGGCATTCAGATAATGGACGACGATGGCCCACGTCGGATCAGCCCATTTGCGATCCCGATGTACATGTCCAATGGCGCTTCAGGGGGTGTGGCTATCGACATCGGCGCCAAGGGGCCATCCTTCTCTGTTGCCTCGGCTTGCGCCTCTGGCGCCGATGCGATTGGTTTGGCTGCTACGCTTATTCGGACAGGGGTAATAGATATCTGTCTGGCCGGCGCTTCGGAGGCGAGCATCACCAAATTCGGCGTTGCCTCCTTTGACCGTTTAGGGGCACTTTCGAGACAGAATGACGATTTTTCTCAAACCCCCGCGCCGTTTGACGCGAACCGCGATGGCTTGGTGATCGGTGAGGGTGCGGCGGTGATTATCCTCGAAGACCTGGAGCACGCGCGCAATCGAGGCGTGGAGATACTCGCTGAATTAGTAGGATATGGTTCAACTACCGATGCATTCCATATCACAGCGCCATCAGAGACGGGCGAAGGAGGCGCTTCAGCTATTGAAAAAGCGCTCGCGGCTGCTGGGGTCAACCCCAATGAGATTGATTACATCAATGCCCACGGGACGGGAACGAAGTTGAATGACATCTCGGAAACGAAGGCGATTAAGGCAGCGCTGGGAGAGGCTGCTTATCAAGTGCCTATCTCTTCCACGAAATCTATGACAGGGCACATGATGGGTGCGACCGGCGCCCTGGAAGCGATCATCTGCGTCATGGCGATTAGGGAAGGGATTCTCCCGCCAACGATCCATCTCAATGATCCCGATCCCGAATGCGATCTGGATTACATTCCTAACCTCGCCCGCGAGGCTGAAGTTGAAGTTGCGTTGAGCAACGCTTTTGGTTTCGGCGGTCACAATGCGGTGCTGGCGTTTCGGAGATTCAAAGGTTAAAATAGGATCATATAAATCAATCGGATTTGATGGAACTGGTGGAACGCGGAGTACCCAGATCGGCTGAGTTCTCGGCGTCCCCCAAGTTCATGGAGAGTGTCATAGTGAAACCGGATGAGTTCATCCGGCAAACGGGGTTGTCCTTCTCAAATCCCAGTTTGCTCCGCCGCGCCCTGACGCATCGCTCATACCTAAACGAGCACCCCGAGGCATTGGAGGATAACGAGCGTCTGGAATACCTTGGGGACGCTGCTCTGGATTTCATCGCCGCGGTCTGGCTGTATAACCGCTTCCCGGAGATGGATGAGGGTGCGCTCACCCGGCTGCGTTCGGTACTGGTTCGAACTGAACAATTAGCAGCCTTCGCCAGCGAGCTCGGGTTGGGCGAGGCAATTTTCTTGGGCAAGGGAGAATCCGCGACGGGTGGTCGCCAGCGACCTGCGCTGCTCTGCGCTGCATTCGAGGCATTAATCGGTGCTCTCTACCTCGACGCCGGTACCGAGACAGTCATTAGTTTCATTGAACCGCGCTTCGAACGCGCAGCTAGGGCAGCGCTCGAAGATGAGCGATTAATCGACGCGCGTAGCATATTGCAAATGTGGTCTCAGTCTGAGTTTGGCGAGATACCGGATTATCGGACTACGGGCACATTTGGACCTGATCACGATCGAGAATTCGCTGTCGAGGTCTCGATTGGAGAGAGGGTGAAAGCTGATGGAAGAGGGCGGAGCAAGCAGGAGGCTTCGCAGGCGGCGGCGGCAAACGCGCTTCAGAAATTAGGGCTGGGCAATTCGACAGCAGCCCAACGATAGGGTAAATAACTTGGAAAAGAGAATTCCACATCTGAAATCCCTCGAGATCCAGGGCTTTAAAACCTTCGCGACGAAGTTCGACTTTGGCTTCGCGCCAACCATTACGGCGATTGTTGGTCCAAACGGATCGGGAAAATCGAACATCACTGACGCCATTCGCTGGGTGTTGGGTGAGCAGTCCTTCTCGTTGCTGCGCGGGAAACGAACAGAGGACATGATCTTCTCCGGTTCGGAAACACGACCGCGCGCTTCGATGGCTGCGGGCACGATCACCTTCGATAACAGCGACGGCTGGCTTCCGATTGATTTTTCAGAGGTGACGATAGGTCGTCGTGCCTATCGCGACGGGCAGAATGAGTACATGCTCAATGGGCAACGAGTCAGATTGCGCGACGTGAATGACCTGTTATCAAAGTGTGGACTCTCCCAGCGCACTTACACCATTATTGGGCAGGGGCTTGTCGATGCGGCTCTGTCGCTGAGAGCCGATGAACGCCGGCAGCTGTTTGAAGAAGCCGCTGGTATCGGTTTATACCGCAGCAGAAGAGAAGAAGCCTTACGCCGGTTGGATACGACGAAACGCAATCTCGAACGGGTCCAGGATATTCTGGCTGAGTTGAAGCCGCGCTTGAGAAGCTTGAAGCGGCAGGTGGACCGCTCGAAGGATTACGACCAGGTCCGCACGGATCTGCAAGAACTGCTGCGCATATGGTACGGGTATCACTGGTATCGTCTGATGGACACCGTATCCGTACAGGTGGCGGAAGCCGACCGGCAGGTTGGATTGCGGGATGACATGAGGGTGAAGCAGGCTGAAACCGAGACCGAGATGCGGACAGTGCGTACACGGAGTAATGACCTTCGATCTCAGCTGCGGGGTTGGCGGCAGCGGGTTTCAGACCTATATCAGGATCGTGAGCGGTCTGGGCGCGAACTGGCGGTAGGAGAAGAGCGACTGCGCTGGCTGGCGGAGCAGGATGGCCTGCTTGGCGGTGAGATTCAAGCGCTCCAGGAGTCACTGACGCTGCTGGGTAAACAAGCCGTCGAAGCCGAGACCGATCTCGCCGAGGAGAGAACTATCGTCGTGGATTTCGAGCGGAGACTCGGGACACTTCTCCAGGATGGAGAAATCGACACAGTGCAACGGACAACCTTGCTTGAGGAAGCACAGCAGGTGAAGAGTGCATCAGAGACACTGCTCGCGCGGGGAATTACGTTCGAGGTGCAGGAGACGCAGCTTCAAAACAGGCAGGATGCCCTTCGAGGGCGCAAGGAGCGCCTGAAGGAGAACCTGCAGGCTTTGCAGAAAGAGAAGGAGGAGGGCGAGGGGAGACTGCTAGAGGCGAAGCGATCTCTTCAGGAAGCGGTGGAGATGGTTAATGAAGCTCTTTCTGCCGAAAGCGCAGGACGCGATCGATTAGAGACTTTACGGTCTGAGGAAGCAAAGCTCGCACAGCAGATCAACGTGGAGAAAGTGGAAATAGGCACGCTGAGCGCACAACTCTCCGTAAGTCAGTCGAATAAACTGGACAAGGCGAAGCTATCACGCTTGCATTCCGCCCGCGAAGAAGGCCGCCTTACCGGTTACCTGGGAAGCATCACGCGACAGATGCAGATACCCCGAGAGTATGATCAGGCGATCCGCGCTGCGCTGGGGGATTTCTTTGACAGCCTTACCTTTGCCGACCTAGACCAAATTCTATTGGCGCTGGAAGGTCCTGAACTGGAGGCAACGGATACGATCCTATCGCTTCTGCCATTGAAGTCGGGACGCCCGCCCAAGCATTTAGACCCCATTGAGGATGCGGATTGTGTTGGCAATGCTGCCGACCTGGTGACGGCTGCCGATCAGTATCGTCCAGCGGTAGAACTGCTTCTGGGGCGAACGCTCGTCGTACGCGACCGGCGTTCGGTGAAACGATTGATTGACCACCTGCCGTCCGACGGACGGCTCGTTACGCTAAAGGGGGATATTTTTTACCCGACTGGTCAAGCGGTAATCGGTCTAGGAAAGGGGATCGGTGGGCTAGAGCGTGATGCAAAGCAGCTTCAGGAAAAACACGATTCGAAACGCAAGGCGCTCGAGTCAATGTTGGCTAAATTGGAGGAGATTCAAGCACAGATCGTATCCAGCCGCAGGGCGATCGAAGTAGCAGTCGAGGATCACAAAGGGAGTGAATCAAAGCGCCGGCAGTTTAGGGATCAATCGGAACAGGCTTCACTTGACTTGAAAACTATCGAGCATAGGGTCTCGTTATTAGAAAAAGAGTTGGGCACCGTCGAAGATGAACTTGAATCGGTCCGGCTTGACCTTGTTGAGACTGTTGAGCAAGCTGCACGTGTGCGAGAAGATAGGCAAGTTATCGAGGCAAGACATCAAACCGCTCTCCTTGCCCTGGATGGTATCGGCGAAGGATCAGAGGTTGCGGGGATCGAATCACGCCTGGAACGGGCGAGAGTTTCCCATGACAAGTCGCAGGTCAGGGTTCAGGCGCTGATTGATAGGCGTGCCCTTGTCGAGCGTGATCTCAACGGGCGCCAGGAACGCTTGAACACCAATCGGGGGGAGTCAGAGCGACTGCAGGAACAGGTTCGAGTCGGCCAAGAAGCACTCAATACTATTCGGGCGAAATTGGAAGAACTGCAAGAGCAGATGAGACCTGCGGAAGAAGCACTTACTTCAGCGGAAACCAACCGGCTGGAACTTGAGGCACAAGAGAGTGAAGTGCGCTTGGCGCTTCAGGCTGCCGAGCGGGCGTATTCCCAGGCGCAAATCGGGTTAGCCCGCAGGCAGGAAGAGCTTACGAGTTTGAAGCGGCGGATCGAGGATGATTTCGGCCTCGTGGCTTTCGAGTACGAAGAAGACATCCCGGGGCAGGAACCACTGCCCTTCGAGGGGATCGTTGAACGATTGCCTCGCATTGAAGAACTGCCGCCTGAGATCGAGAAACAGAGCCGGAACCTGCGCATGCAATTGAGGCGTATGGGGCCTGTGAACCCTGAGGCGCGGCGCGAATATCGTGAGGTGAACGAGCGCGTTGATTTCTTAACAACACAGGTCGACGATTTGCGTAAAGCCGAGGGACAGATCCACGAGGTTATCGCCGAACTCGATGTGCTCATGGAGAGGGAATTTAGGAAGACCTTCGATGCTGTCGCCATAGCGTTTCGCGAGGCTTTCACGCGGTTGTTTGGCGGCGGATCGGCGCATTTAACGCTAACAGACCCGGACGATCTTACACGGACTGGAATCGATATCGATACTCGGCTTCCTGGTCGACGGACGCAGAGCCTGGCGATGCTCTCCGGTGGCGAGAGGAGCCTGACGGCGAGCGCCCTGATCTTCGCGCTGCTTAAAGTATCACCGACGCCTTTTTGTGTCTTGGATGAGGTGGACGCGATGCTTGACGAAGCGAACGTGACGCGCTTCAGCGACATGCTCGCTGAGCTAAGCCAGGATACTCAATTCGTTCTCATCACCCACAACCGGCTGACGGTGCAAGCGGCGGAGGTCGTTTATGGGGTAAGCATGGGCGCCGATACCACCAGCAAGGTCATTGGGCTCAAGCTGGACGAACTGGAAGAGGAGCTTGCCGTATAGACGGCAGGTCCAGGTTTGTACTGGAAACCAGCGGAGTCCCGCGATGGATAAGCGCCCTGCGCGTTGATATCTAAGACTACATCAGGTAGAATAGCAGAGCGAGCCGAAGTGGCGGAACTGGCAGACGCGCTGCGTTCAGGGCGCAGTGAGCTTTATGCTCTTGCGGGTTCGACTCCCGCCTTCGGCATTCAAAGCCCCGTGTGGGGCTTTTTTGTTACCTGTCTTGCGGAGCGGCGTACCCTCAGGTAAGATGGCCCCACAATGAGCGAAGATGGAGAAGGGCGTAGTCGCCTCTCGAGTGTTGTAATACTTGCGTCCGTAATCGCCGGGATTCTCATCCTGGGCGATCTGAATCGCCGTATGGCGAATGCACGCCGTCTTGAGCGAGATGCGGTGCAGCTGGAGACGGAAGTTGCGGTGATGGCGACGGAGCGCGTGCAGTTAATGACGAGTGTCTCCGAGGCAACGAGTGAGTCCATCATCGCTGAGTGGGCGCATAGCGACGCGAAGCTAGTGCGCGAGGGTGAGACGCTCATCATTCCGCTGCCGCCGCCGGGTCAAATATCTGTAGCAACTCCTGCACCCGAGCAGGGCATCGAGACGCCAAGCAAATGGCAGGTCTGGTGGGCTTTGATTTTCGGGGGTTAAGAGCGGTTTGGCGCCGGGGTTTAGCCACTTGAAGCAGCTATTAATCCATCAACTTCAGCTATCCCGGCTTGTATAGACGACATGCCTTGACGCTGATTCTGGCGCTGTGATATAATCTTCGACGCTGTCCAACAGTTATCAAAACGTTGCGGGGTGGAGCAGTGGCAGCTCGTCAGGCTCATAACCTGAAGGTCCTCAGTTCGAATCTGAGCCCCGCTACCTTGAGGCACCCGCGAGGGTGCCTTTTCTCTTCCAAGCCCCCTTGTACAGGGTTCGAACCGATAACCTGGGGGTTATGAGCCTGGCTCTTGAGCTCTTAATTTCAGCCCCCCGGACGAAACGTAGACCGTCAGGCTTTTCCGATTCTCTATTTTCTGTAATATGCATCAAGCCATTGGAGAATTGAGGAAATTTCAGTAGAGAAAAGAGGATCCATCTCCCGGACAATAGGATGATATCCACCGATTCATCGTCAGGCAGGCGTGGTTGAATTCCCAGCTATTTTCCTGTAAGATGAGATCAATTCCCAGAGCCGTGGTACAAGATCAGGAATCTTATAGGGATAAGGGGAAGGGGGTTCTATCGTAGAAACAAATGAGACGCAAGCCTGGTTCTTCACCAGGCTTGTTTGTTGTACGCCCGGCATGGGCGATAGCTTGGAGGTGAAAGTCCTCTGCGGACG